>NZ_QPFW01000250.1:0-123231 GCF_008122455.1 Enterobacter sp. C6 | reverse complement strand
CGTTTACCAGCCCGCACAGCAGTCCCAGCAGCAGCGTCAGCGGAACGGCGACCGCCATCGGCCACCCAGCCTGCATCATCACCCCCAGCGCAATCGCGCACAGGCCGATGGTCGAGCCGAGGGAGATGTCGATCCCGCCGCTGATGATCACCAGCGTCAGCGGCAGCGCCACAATGCCGATGCAGATGAAGTCGCTGGTGCTGAACAGCAGCATGTTGATGTCGAGCATGCGCGGGTTGATGGCGCCGAAGAGCAGGATCTCCAGCACCAGCAAAATGAGCAGCGCGCTTTCCCAGTTAAGCCTCATTTACGCCACCTCTTTTTTGCGTTTGGGAAACGGGGTGACGTGCTTCCCCCCTCTGTTACCCGGCTGGAAGCGACCGTACTTCAGCGCCCGCTGATGGCGCGCCAGCGCCTGGCGCAGACGCCCGTCGAGCACCAGCACGCCCAGCAGCACCAGCCCGGCGATAAAGTCGTTCCACCAGGCCGGGAGCCTGAACAGCACCAGCACGGTGTCGATTTGGGTCAGGAAGAAGGCGCCGAGCAGCGCGCCAACCAGCGTGCCCGTGCCGCCCAGCAGCGAAATCCCCCCGAGCACGCAGGCGGCGATGGCCTTCATCTCCAGCCCGCTGCCGGTCTGGTTGGGCACAAAACCAATCTGCGCGGCAAAGACGATCCCGGCGCAGGCCGCCAACATGCCGTTCAGGGTAAAGGCGATCATGCGGGTGCGGTTCACCGCCACGCCCAGCTGGCGCGCGGCGGCGAGGTTATCGCCCACGGCGTAAAAATCACGCCCGAACGCGGTGCGCGACAGCGTCCACGCGCCGGTGACCACGATAATCAACACCACCATGCCAAGGGGCGACACGCCGATGGCCGCAGGCTCAGAGAGAGATTTCAGCCCCGGCGGCAGCCCTTCAATCCACTTTCCGCCCGTCCAGAGCAGCATCGCTCCACGGTACAGCCCCAGCGTGCCGAGGGTGGCGACAATCGCCGGGATGCGCAGCCCCACCACCAGAAACCCGTTGAATACCCCGGCCAGCGCGCCAACCGTGAGCGCGAAGAGGATGGAAACCGGCAGGCTGTAGCCGCTGTTGAGCGCCACGCCGACGGCGATGGCGGACAGCCCGACGATGGAGCCGACGGAAACGTCGATATTGCGGGTCAGCATCACCAGCGCCGCGCCGATGGCCAGCAGGATCAGGATCTGCGAGCTGGCGAAGATCATCCCCAGCGTCTGCAAACTCAGGTAGGACGGATTGAGCGCCACCAGCACGGCGAACAGCGCCAGAATGGCGAGAAACGCGCTCAGCTCGCGGTTTTTCAGTAAAGTCTTCATGCTTGCCCTCCGAACGCCAGCGCCATCATTCTGTCGAGGCTGACGGCATGGCGCGGCAGCTCGCCGCTGAGTACGCCCTGATGCATCACCAGCACGCGGTCCGCGAGGCCCGGAAACTCATCGAGATCGCTTGAGATCATCAGCACCGCCACGTTCTGCGCCGCCACGCTTTTGATCAGCTGGTAGATGTCGGCGCGCGCCGAGACGTCCACGCCGCGCGTCGGTTCATCGACGATCAGCAGCAAAGGGTTGGCCTCCAGGCAGCGCGCCAGCAGCACCTTCTGCTGGTTACCGCCGGAGAGCGTGCGCACGGTTTGATCCGCATGGTTGAGCTTGATCCCCAGCGCCCGGTGATAGCGCTCCACCACCGCCGACTCCCGCTTGCGCTGCTGCCAGAGAGACGGCTCGTTCAGCGCCACGGTGTTCCAGCGGATCGGCGCGTCGAGGAACAGGCCGGACACCTGCCTGTCTTCCGGCAGGTAGACCAGCCCTTTTTCCAGGCGTGAACTTACCGGATCGCCGGTGATCTCCTGGTTCTCCAGCCAGACACGGCCCCCGCGCACGGGCCGCAGGCCGTAGAGCGTTTCCGCAAACTCGGTGCGCCCGGATCCCACCAGCCCTGCCAGGCCGACGATCTCGCCGGCGTAGATCTCAAGGCTGAGATCGATAAAGCCTTCCCCGGTAAGATCGTCAACGCGCAGCACCGGGAAATCCTGCGGCTGGGTGCGGCGGTTTCCCGGCAGCGCCAGCCACAGCTTTTGCGTATCGCTGAGGGATTTCTCCCGGCTTACCGGCGTCATGGCGGCGATCAGGGCGCTATCGTCAAACTGCGCGGTTTCGCCGCTCAGCACCACCGCGCCGTCGCGCATCACCGAGACATGGCTTGAAAGCATGCGAATTTCCGGCAGCTTATGGGAGATAAAAACAATCCCGACGCCGAGTGTCTGCAGGGCGCGGATCTGGCGGAACAGCCGTTCGGTTTCGCCCGGCGTGAGGGAGGCCGTAGGTTCGTCGAGGATCAGGATCCGGGCGTTGCGCATTAATCCGCGCAGGATCTCCAACATCTGCTGATCCGCCACTTCCAGAGTGCTGGCGGCGGCGTCGAGGTTAAGCTGGCACTGCAGCTGCTGGAGTTTCTCCGCCAGGCACTTTTCAAGATCGCGCTCGCGCGGCAGACGGAACAGGATGTTTTCCCGCACCGTCAGGTTGGGGAACAGCAGCGGCTCCTGCGGCACGAGGTAAATGCCAAGCCTGTGCGCCTGAACGGGCGTCAGCCGCGCATATGACTGCCCCTCGACGGAAAGTTCACCGCCGTCCGGCGTCTCGACCCCGGCGATGATCTTCATCAGCGTCGATTTTCCCGCGCCGTTTCCGCCCATCAGCGCGTGCACCTGGCCCGCAAGCAGCGTGAAATCAATGCCTTTAAGAACCGGCACGCCTGAGAACTGCTTGCTGATATTCCGCGCGTCGAGAAGTGAGGTCATCATCGCTCCGCTATTGAACAAATGATTTTTAGATTTAATAATGTTCAAAAGCGTAGACGGTGAACTATATTTACAACCGTGCAGAGATCACAGTTTTATCGATTGAGATTCAGATAAACCAGAAACGATCGAAATGATCCGTTTTGTCGCGTGGCTCACACTTTCCCTTCGCGCCATCACGAACATATGATCTAAATTTTTATAAGAGTTCAACTATGAGCGATAAACGCACTGCGGAAGAAGGACGGTTTGCCGGGCTGGCACTGGCGGAAGAGGAGCTGGTGGCGCGCGTGGCCTGGTGCTACTACCACGACGGGCTGACCCAGAACGATATCGGCGAACGCCTCGGGCTGCCGCGTTTAAAGATTTCTCGCCTGCTGGAGAAGGGCCGTCAGTCCGGGGTGATCCGCGTGCAGATCAACTCCCGCTACGAGGGCTGCCTGGCGCTGGAAACCGAGCTACAGCAGCGCTTTGGCCTGAAGCTGGTGCGCGTGATGCCCGCCCTGAATACGCCGCCGATGAACGTGAGGCTCGGTATTGGCGCGGCGCAGTCGCTGATGGGCGTACTGGAGCCCGGCCAGCTGCTGGCGGTGGGGTTTGGTGAAACTACCATGAGCAGCCTGCAGCACCTGAGCGGCTTTATCAGCTCGCAGCAGATCCGCCTGGTGACGCTATCCGGCGGCGTCGGGCCGTACATGACCGGTATCGGCCAGCTGGATGCGGCCTGCAGCGTCAGCATGATCCCCGCCCCGCTTCGCGTGTCATCCGCCGAGGTGGCCGGGATCTTAAAACGTGAAACCAGCGTGCGGGACGTAATCCTCGCCGCCACCGCCGCTGACGTGGCGGTGGTCGGCATTGGGTCGGTGAACCAGCGCCGTGACGCCACGATCTTGCGATCCGGCTATATCAGCGAAGGTGAACAGCTGATGTACGCCCGCAAAGGCGCGGTCGGCGACATTCTCGGCTATTTCCTCAATGCCGAAGGGGAGTGCGTCGAGGAACTGGAGATCCATAAAGAATTACTCGGCGTCTCGCTTGATGAGCTGGCGCAGCTGCCCACCATCGTTGGCGTGGCCGGAGGGGAAGAGAAAGCCGATGCGATTTATGCCGCACTGAAGGGTCGCCGTATCAATGGCCTGGTGACGGAGGAGACGACAGCCCGCGCGGTGCTGGCTCTGGCCAAATGAGAGCCCGCCCTGCGCTAACAACGAGGCAAGCTCATGAGTTACCTTTTAGCGTTAGATGCAGGGACCGGTAGCGTTCGCGCCGTTATTTTCGATTTACAGGGCAACCAGATTGCCGTCGGCCAGGCCGAGTGGAAGCACCTGAACGTGGAGAACGTGCCGGGGTCGATGGAGTTCGACCTCGAGACCAACTGGCAGCTGGCCTGCCGGTGCATTCATCAGGCGCTGTCGCGCGCGAATCTGGGCGCGGCGGACATTCAGTCCGTTGCATGCTGCTCCATGCGCGAAGGGATCGTGCTTTACGACCGCAACGGCGAGGCCATCTGGGCCTGCGCCAACGTTGACGCCCGCGCCAGCCGCGAGGTGGCCGAACTCAAAGAGATCCACGACTATCGTTTTGAATCCGAAGTGTATGACGTTTCCGGGCAGACGCTGGCGCTGAGCGCCATGCCGCGCCTGCTGTGGCTGGCACACCATCGTCCGGATATTTACCGCAAGGCCGCGACCATCACCATGATCAGCGACTGGCTGGCGGCGAAGCTCTCCGGCGAGCTGGCGGTCGACCCGTCTAACGCGGGCACCACCGGCATGCTGGATCTCTTCTCCCGCGACTGGCGTCCGGCGCTGCTCGACATGGCCGGGCTGCGCGCCGATATTCTCTCCCCGGTGAAAGAGACCGGCACCGTGCTGGGCGCTATCACCAAAGAGGCCGCGCAGCAAAGCGGCCTGCGCGAAGGCACGCCGGTCGTCATGGGCGGCGGCGACGTACAGCTGGGCTGTCTGGGGCTGGGCGTAGTTCGCGCCGGGCAGACGGCGGTGCTGGGCGGCGCCTTCTGGCAGCAGGTGGTGAACCTGCCGCAGGTGCGCACCGACCCCGAGATGAACATCCGCGTCAACCCGCACGTTATCCCCGGCATGGCGCAGGCGGAGTCGATCAGCTTTTTTACCGGGCTGACCATGCGCTGGTTCCGCGACGCCTTCTGCGCGGAGGAAAAGCTGATTGCCGAGCGGATGGGGATGGACACCTACTCCCTGCTGGAAGAGATGGCCAGCCGCGTGCCGGCGGGTTCACACGGGGTGATGCCGATCTTCTCCGACGCCATGCATTTTAAGCAGTGGTACCACGCCGCACCGTCGTTTATTAACCTCTCCATCGACCCGGAAAAATGCAATAAAGCGACGCTGTTCCGCGCACTGGAGGAGAACGCGGCGATCGTCTCGGCCTGCAACCTGGCGCAGATTTCGCGCTTCTCCGGCGTGACGTTTGAGAGCCTGGTGTTTGCCGGTGGCGGTTCGAAAGGCGCGCTGTGGAGCCAGATCTTAAGCGACGTCACCGGCCTGCCGGTGCGCGTGCCGGAAGTGAAGGAGGCGACGGCGCTGGGCTGCGCCATTGCGGCAGGCGTTGGCGCAGGGCTGTTTGCCGATATGGCCTCGACGGGCGAGCGGCTGGTGAAATGGAGCCGCGAGTTCACGCCAAACCCGGTACATCGCGAGCTGTACGACGGCATGATGCAGAAATGGCAGGCGGTGTACGCCGACCAGCTTGGGTTGGTGGACAGCGGGCTGACGACATCGATGTGGCAGGCACCGGGGTTAGTAAAAACCCATCCCCCTCACCCTGCCCCTCTCCCCATAGGGGAGAGGGAAAAAACCAAATCGAGCTGATTCTTTAAGGCCGCACCGGCCAGTCCCCTCTCCCCTCCGGGGAGAGGGTTAGGGTGAGGGGAAGTTATTTGAGATCTATCACAATCATTCGATCCCGCTTTTACCTTTCCGCTGCCGCTGGCTAAATTAGTAACTCATCCGACCACATAACAATAATTTTACACTGGAAGAGACTATGAGCCGCTACCCGTCGTTATTCGCCCCTCTCGATCTGGGGTTCACCACACTCAAAAACCGCGTGTTGATGGGGTCGATGCACACCGGGCTGGAGGAGCACCCGGACGGGGCCGAGCGTCTGGCGGCTTTCTATGCCGAGCGTGCCCGCCACGGGGTGGCGCTGATCGTCACCGGCGGCGTGGCCCCTGCCCCTTCCGGCGTGGGCATGGAGGGCGGCGCGGTTCTGAACGATGCGTCACAGCTGCCGCACCACCGCATTGTGACCGACGCGGTACACCGCGAGGGCGGCAAAATCGCCCTGCAAATTCTGCACACCGGACGCTACAGCTATCAGCCGAATCTGGTCGCGCCATCGGCTCTTCAGGCACCGATTAACCGTTTTAAACCTCACGCCCTCACCCACGACGAGATCCTTGCGCTGATTGACGACTTCGCTCGCTGCGCGGCGCTGGCGCGCGAGGCGGGCTACGACGGCGTTGAGGTGATGGGCTCAGAAGGCTACCTGATCAACGAGTTTCTCGCCGCCCGCACCAACCACCGTGAAGACGAATGGGGCGGCGACTATGCCCGCCGGATGCGCTTTGCCGTAGAGGTGGTGCGCGCGGTGCGCGAACGTGCAGGGGCTGATTTTATTATCGTCTTCCGCCTGTCGATGCTCGACCTGGTGGAGGGCGGCGGGACGTTCGATGAAACCGTGCAGCTGGCGCAGGCGATTGAAGCCGCAGGTGCCACCATTATCAACACCGGCATCGGCTGGCACGAGGCGCGCATCCCGACCATCGCCACGCCGGTGCCGCGCGCGGCGTTCAGCTGGGTGACGCGCAGGCTGAAAGGGAAAGTGTCTGTTCCGCTGGTCACCACCAACCGCATTAACGATCCGCAGGTGGCGGACGATGTGATTTCACGCGGCGACGCCGACATGGTCTCAATGGCGCGGCCGTTCCTTGCCGATGCCGAGCTCCTCTCCAAAGCGCAAAGCGGCCGTGCGGATGAGATCAACACCTGCATCGGCTGTAACCAGGCCTGCCTGGATCAGATCTTCGTCGGCAAGGTCACCTCATGCCTGGTTAACCCACGCGCCTGCCATGAAACCAAAATGCCGGTCGTTCCGGCGGCCAATAAAAAACGCCTGGCCGTGGTGGGCGCAGGCCCGGCGGGGCTGGCGTTTGCGGTCAATGCTGCCTCGCGCGGGCACAGCGTAACGCTGTTTGATGCGCTGGGGGAGATTGGCGGGCAGTTTAATATCGCCAAACAGATCCCCGGCAAAGAGGAGTTCTACGAAACGCTGCGCTACTACCGCCGGATGATCGAGCTGACGGGCGTCGAGCTGCGGCTTAACCAGTTTGTCCGCGCGGCGGATCTGACTGATTTCGATGAGGTGATCCTGGCGAGCGGGATCGTACCGCGCACACCTGCGATCGAGGGTATCGATCATCCGAAGGTGTTGAGCTATCTGGATGTATTGCGAGACAAAACGCCGGTTGGCGAGAAGGTGGCGATTATCGGCTGCGGCGGGATCGGCTTTGATACCGCCATGTATTTAAGCCAGCCGGGCGAAGCCACCAGCCAGAATATCGCCGAGTTTTGCGTGGAATGGGGTATCGACACCAGCCTGAAGCAGTCCGGCGGGCTTCGTCCCGAAGGGCCGCAGCTGCCAAAAAGCCCGCGTCAGATCGTGATGCTGCAGCGTAAAGCCAGCAAGCCGGGCGAAGGGCTGGGTAAAACCACGGGCTGGATCCACCGCGCCACCCTGCTCTCGCGCGGGGTGAAGATGATCCCGGCGGTGAGCTATGAGAAGATCGACGACGAGGGTCTGCACGTCACGATCGGCGGCGAACCGCAGCTGCTGCGCGTGGATCATGTCATTTTATGTGCCGGGCAGGAGCCAAAGCGCGATCTGGCGGATCCCCTGCGCGAAACCGGTAAAACGGTGCATCTGATTGGCGGGTGCGACGTGGCGATGGAGCTGGACGCGCGGCGCGCGATTGCGCAGGGGACGAAATTAGCTCTGATGATCTAGAACATTGCCGGGCAGCGGGATAAAAGCAAAACGGCAACCGGGTTGCCGTTTTTAGTGTTTGCGCCCTCTCCCTGTGGGAGAGGGTCGGGGTGAGGGCATCAGGCCGCACATACCCAATCTTAACGACGACGTCCCAGCTTCACCGACTTCAGCACCACAAACTTATTGTTCGTCGCAATGGTGACGCAGTTGCCGAAAATCTTCTTCAGCTTGTGGAAGTAGTCCAGGTGGCGGTTCGCCACGATGTACAGCTCGCCGTTGATTTTCAGGCAACGGCGCGCGTGGTGGAACATTTCCCACGCAACGTTATCCGTCAGGGCGTGCTTCTGGTGGAACGGCGGGTTACAGAACACGGCGTTGAAGCGGAACGGCTCTACGCCAGACAGCGCGTTGTTGATCATAAACTCGCAGCGGTCCAGCGCTTCCGGCATGTTGGTTTCCACGTTCAGACGGCTGGAGGCCACCGCCATCGGCGACTCGTCGCTGAACACCACGCTGGCTTCCGGGTTCTTCGCCAGCAGCGTCAGGCCGATCACACCGTTGCCGCAGCCCAGGTCGACAATCTCACCTTCCAGATTTTCCGGCAGATGTTCCATAAAGAAGCGCGCGCCGATATCCAGACCGGTGCGGGAGAAGACGTTCGCGTGGTTATGGATGGTCCAGTCAGTCCCTTCCAGCTTCCAGCTCAGCGTTTCTGGCGCGTCGGCCAGCTCAGGGGCGGCGAACGTACAGTTGATCAGGCGCGCTTTTTTCCAGGCCAGCGTCGTCGTGGTCGGGCCGAGGACTTTCTCGAACAGCTCGAGCGTCGATGTGTGAATATCGCGCGCTTTAGCACCCGCGATGATGCGCGTATCCGGCGTCACGACCTTACGCAGCGCGCGCAGCTGCTGCTCCAGCAGCGCCATGGTTTTTGGCACTTTGATCAGCACCACGCCGGGCGCCTGCGGGTAGTCCGCGGTGCTGTCGAGAAACTTCACGCTGGACTCTTCGATGTCGTTATGGCGCAGGTTTTCACGCGTCGCCAGCTCGCTCAGGTAGGAATCGCCGATGCTGTATGGCGTGTGCTCCGCCAGGGCGCATCCCAGCGCGCCAAACGCGTCATTCAGGATCAAAACCGGGCCGCGGATTTCAGTCTCATCCAACTGCTGCAGCAGATATTCATCCGCCGCTTCCCACGCCTGAAGCGGGTTAACGTCGTCCGTTTCCGGGAAACGTTTAAGGTTGAGTGAACGGAAACCGTTGTCTAAGTGGCTCATCGGCCCTCCTGAATGGTAAAATTTGGCGTATCCCTGAAAAGGGTGCGTGAGTATACCCGTTTTCGCATTAATTTGGGCTTTTGATGAACCAACTTACTTATCTCCAGGGCTATCCGGAGCATTTACTGACTCAGGTTCGCAGCCTGATTGCCGAGCAGAAGCTCGGTGCGGTGCTGGAAAAACGCTATCCCGGCACGCACGATTTCGCGACCGATAAGGCCCTATGGCAGTATACGCAGGATCTGAAAAGCCGGTATCTGAAGAGCGCGCCGCCGATCAACAAGGTGATGTACGACAATAAGATCCACGTGCTGAAAAACGCGCTCGGCCTGCACACCGCCATCTCCCGCGTGCAGGGCGGCAAGCTGAAGGCGAAGGCCGAAATCCGCGTCGCGACGGTGTTCCGTAACGCGCCGGAAGCGTTTCTGCGGATGATCGTGGTGCACGAACTGGCGCACCTGAAAGAGAAAGAGCACGACAAAGCGTTCTATTCCCTGTGCTGCCACATGGAACCGCAGTACCATCAGCTGGAGTTTGATACCCGCCTGTGGCTTACGCATTTATCGTTAAATGGTAATGCGGAATAGCGCACGCGAATTGTCATGATGACGTGCTACAGTGGCTAAAGGTTCCCCGCTACGGAGTACGTAAACGTTTATGATACGTTTCGCAGTCATTGGTACGAACTGGATCACGCGCCAGTTCGTCGACGCCGCCCACGAAACCGGCAAACTTAAACTTACCGCAGTCTATTCCCGCAGCCTTGAGCAGGCGCAGAGTTTTGCTAACGACTACCTCGTTGAGCATCTCTTCACTTCGCTTGATGAGATGGCGCAAAGCGACGCCATTGACGCGGTCTATATCGCCAGCCCGAACTCCCTGCACTTCCCGCAGACAAAGCTGTTTCTCAGCCACAAAAAGCATGTGATTTGCGAGAAGCCGCTGGCGTCGAATATCCAGGAAGTGGAAGCGGCCATTGCGCTTGCCCGCGAAAATCAGGTGGTGCTGTTCGAAGCGTTCAAAACCGCCAGCCTGCCGAATTTCCTGCTGCTGCAGCAGTCCCTGCCGAAAATTGGCAAAGTGCGTAAAGCCTTTATCAACTACTGCCAGTACTCGTCGCGCTACCAGCGCTATCTGGACGGCGAGAACCCGAATACCTTTAACCCGGCCTTCTCTAACGGTTCGATTATGGATATCGGCTTCTACTGTCTGGCCTCTGCCGTGGCCCTGTGGGGCGAACCGCACGGCGTAACGGCCACCGCCAGCCTGCTGGAGAGCGGCGTGGATGCGCACGGACTCGTAGTGCTGGATTACGGTGATTTCAGCGTCACGCTGCAGCACTCCAAGGTGAGCGATTCCGTGCTGCCGAGCGAAATTCAGGGCGAGGCGGGCTCGCTGGTTATCGAGAAGATCTCAGAGTGTCAGAAAGTGAGCTTTGTGCCGCGCGGCGGCAAAGCGCAGGAGCTGACGCAGCCTCAGCATATTAACACTATGCTCTATGAGGCAGAGGTCTTCGCCCGTCTGGTGGAAGACAACGAAGTGAATCACCCAGGCCTTGCGGTGAGCCGCACCACGGCGAAGCTGCAAACGGAGATCCGCCGCCAGACCGGCGTGGTGTTCCCGGCAGACGGCATCAGCGCGGAAGCGATCGCGTAAAGCTGTGTAATGAAACGGTGCAGACCATTGACGAAACCGATGGTCTGACATATTTTGTTACCTGCAAAGGGGAGTAACTTCTTCGCCGGTGGATCGTCATTACGATGCGTGCAATACCGCATCCGGTCGCCGGGCAACCCTCGTGGTTGTAAGTGAGACCTTGCCGGAAGGCGAGGTCTATGCATAAAAAGCTAACGGCTATCGTCTTCTGACCATGGCCGTTTTTGTTTTTTATGTGTAAGGAAAATAGTATGCATTCTGTCGGCACTCCCATGTTGTGGGGCGGATTCGCGGTTGTCGTGCTCATCATGCTGGCGATCGACCTCTTTTTGCAGGGGCGTCGCGGCGCACACGGCATGAGCATCAAACAGGCTGCGGCCTGGTCTCTGGTGTGGGTCACCCTCTCTCTGCTGTTCTGTGCCGCCTTCTGGTGGTATCTGGCCTCGACCGAAGGCCGCGCGGTTGCCGATCCTCAGGCCCTCGCCTTCCTCACCGGTTATCTGATTGAAAAAGCCCTGGCGGTGGATAACGTCTTCGTCTGGCTGATGCTGTTCAGCTACTTCGCCGTGCCTGCGGCCCTGCAGCGCCGCGTGCTGGTCTACGGCGTGCTGGGCGCGATTATCCTGCGTACCATCATGATCTTCGCTGGCAGCTGGCTGATTACCCAGTTCGAATGGCTGCTGTACGTCTTCGGCGCGTTCCTGCTGTTCACCGGAGTCAAAATGGCGCTGGCGAAAGAGGACGGCTCTGCGATTGGCGATCGCCCGCTGGTGAAGTGGCTCCGTGGACACCTGCGCATGACCGACAAGATTGAGAGCGAGCACTTCTTCGTGCGCAAGAATGGCCTGCTGTTTGCCACCCCGCTGCTGCTGGTGCTGATTCTGGTTGAGCTGAGCGACGTGATTTTCGCCGTAGACAGCATCCCGGCTATCTTCGCGGTGACCACCGACCCGTTCATCGTCCTGACCTCAAACCTGTTCGCCATTCTCGGCCTGCGTGCGATGTACTTCCTGCTGGCGGGCGCGGCGGAGCGCTTCTCGATGCTGAAGTACGGTCTGTCGGTGATCCTGGTGTTTATCGGTATCAAGATGCTGATCGTCGATTTCTACCATATCCCGATCGCCATTTCGCTCGGCGTGGTGTTTGGCATTCTGATCGTGACGCTGATTATCAATACCTGGGTTAACCGCCAGCACGATAAGAAGCAGCAGGTGGAGTAAAACGTTCGGTGCGGGGTGATGCCCTCACCCCGGCCCTCTCCCACAGGGAGAGGGTGAACACACATTTGTAACGCAGTAGTTAAAAAACATGACGCACCACGTAAAATCCAGCATTTTACGCTTCCCTCCCAAGACACTTTCCCTATACTCGACCAGGCAAACATTTACTTACATCCGGACATAAATGTGACTAAGAGCACATCCGGGATGGAACGCAATTTCACTTAAGGAACACTCATGACGACAACCTCATCGGGCCTGCTTGCGCGCCTGTCGCGCGGCAGCCTTGTTAAGCAAATACTGGTTGGACTGGTGCTCGGCGTCGCGCTGGCACTGATCTCAAAACCTGCCGCCGAGGCCACTGGCCTGCTCGGCACGCTGTTCGTCGGCGCGCTGAAAGCGGTCGCGCCGGTTCTGGTTTTGACCCTGGTGATGGCCTCAATCGCCAACCACCAGCAAGGGCAAAAAACCAATATTCGCCCGATTCTGTGGATGTACCTGCTGGGGACTTTCTCTGCGGCCCTGACGGCCGTGGTGGTGAGCTTTATCTTCCCGTCCACGCTGCAGCTGACCACCGGCGCTACCGACATTACCCCACCTGCGGGCATTGTTGAGGTGATGCACGGCCTGCTGATGAGCATTGTTGCCAACCCGATCCACGCGCTTATCAACGCGAACTACATCGGGATTCTGGTATGGGCCGTCGGCCTGGGCTTCGCTCTGCGCCACAGCAACGATACGACCAAAAACCTGGTTAACGACCTTTCTCACGCCGTGACCTTTATCGTGACGGTGGTCATCCGCTTTGCGCCGATTGGTATTTTTGGCCTCGTGGCATCCACGCTGGCAACCACCGGTTTCGGCGCGCTGTGGGGCTATGCGCAGCTGCTGCTGGTGCTGATTGGCTGTATGGCCGTCGTGGCACTGGTGATTAATCCGCTGCTGGTGTTTCTGCAGACCCGTCGTAACCCGTACCCGCTGGTGCTGATGTGCCTGCGCGAAAGCGGCGTGACCGCCTTCTTCACCCGCAGCTCGGCGGCAAACATTCCGGTCAACATGTCCCTGTGTGAGAAGCTGAATCTGGACCGCGATACCTACTCCGTATCCATTCCGCTGGGTGCGACCGTCAATATGGCGGGAGCGGCCATCACCATCACGGTGCTGACGCTGGCGGCGGTCAATACGCTGGGTATTCCGGTGGATCTGCCAACCGCGCTTCTGTTAAGCGTGGTGGCTTCGCTGTGTGCCTGCGGCGCATCCGGCGTGGCGGGCGGTTCCCTGCTGCTGATCCCGCTGGCGTGTAATATGTTCGGCATCCCGAATGAGATCGCCATGCAGGTGGTTGCGGTAGGCTTTATCATCGGCGTGCTGCAGGACTCCTGCGAGACGGCGATTAACTCCTCCACCGACGTGATGTTCACCGCCGCCGTGTGCCAGGCGGAAGACGCGCGTTTAGCGAAGAACGCCCTACGAGGTTAACAGCAAAACGGCAACCCTGAGGTTGCCGTTTTTAGTGTTTGTACCCTCTCCCCGTGGGAGAGGGCCAGGGTGAGGGCATCACGCCGCACCGATTAAAGCGTCACACCGCTCTTAAAGATCGCCAGCTCGCGGAAATCGTTCTTCTCGTTGCAGGTCTGCCTGCCGTTGGCAAATTCCACAATCGCGTCCACGAATTCCGTCAGCAGCTGCGGCATCGCCTTGCCGTGGATAAGCTGCCCGGCATCGAAGTCGATCCAGTGCTTTTTCTTCGCCGCCAGCTCGCTGTTAGTGGCGATTTTCACCGTCGGCACAAAACCGCCGTACGGCGTGCCGCGACCGGTGCTGAACAGCACCATATGGCAGCCGGCTCCCGCCAGCGCGCTGGTGGCGACAGCATCGTTACCCGGCGCGCTCAGCAGGTTCAGACCGTGGGTTTTCAGGCGCTCGCCGTAACGCAGAACGTCAACCACCTGGCTCGCGCCCGCTTTCTGGGTGCAGCCGAGGGATTTCTCTTCCAGCGTGGTGATCCCACCCGCTTTGTTACCCGGAGACGGGTTCTCATAAATGGGCTGATTGTGGGCAATGAAATACTGTTTGAAGTCGTTCACCATGGTGACGGTTTTTTCAAACGTCTCCTCGTCGCGGCAGTGGCTCATCAGAATACGTTCCGCGCCGAACATCTCCGGCACCTCGGTCAACACCGTCGTGCCGCCGTTAGCGATCACATAGTCCGAGAAGCGACCCAGCATCGGGTTGGCGGTGATACCGGACAGGCCGTCAGACCCGCCGCACTCCAGCCCAAACTTCAGCTCGCTCAGTTTGCCCGGCTCGCGCTTGTCATGGCGCATCACGTTATACAGCTGGTGAAGCTGCTCAACGCCCACCTCCACTTCGTCATCCTGGTGCTGACACACCATAAAATGCACGCGCTCAGGGTCAAACTCGCCCAGCGTGTCGCGGAAGGCATCAACCTGGTTGTTCTCGCAGCCCAGGCCAATCACCAGCACCGCGCCTGCGTTCGGGTGACGCACCATGTTTTGCAGCATGGTGCGGGTGTTAATGTGGTCATCCCCCAACTGAGAGCAGCCGTAGGTGTGGCTGAACAGATGCACGCCGTCGGTGCCTTCGGCATTGTTGGTCTCTTTCAGGAAGCGCGTCTGGATCTGACGCGCAATCCCGTTCACGCAGCCGACGGTCGGGAGGATCCACAGCTCGTTGCGGATCCCCACGTCGCCGCTGGCGCGGCGGTAGATCTGCACGTCACGATCCGCCGCCTGCTCTTGTGCCCCAGGTAAATCAGGTTGATAGCTGTACTCGTCCAGATCGCTCAGATTGGTGCGGGTATTATGGGAATGAAGATGTTCACCCGGCACGATATCCGCCAGCGCATGCCCAATCGGAAGACCGTACTTAATGACGTTGTCCCCTTTCGCGAGAGGCTTCACGGCAAACTTGTGTCCGCGAGCAATCGCCTGACGCAGGGTGACGCTCTGGTTATCAACGGTCACCACGTCGCCTTCAGCGAGATCCGTCAGCGCGACGGCCACGTTATCCAGCGAATGGATTTTGATGTATTGCATATCAACCTCAAACGGCCTTAGTTCAGTTCAATGCCGAAGTAGTCACGCGCATTGTTAAAGCAGATGTTTCTCACCATGTCGCCCAGCAGCTGGATATCCGCCGGCGCTTCGCCTGCGTGCACCCAGCGGCCAATCATCTGGCACAGAATGCGGCGGAAATATTCATGACGGGTATAGGACAGGAAGCTGCGGCTGTCGGTCAGCATGCCGACAAAGCGGCTCAACAGACCAAGCTGCGCCAGCTGCGTCATCTGACGCTCCATGCCGTCTTTCTGATCGTTGAACCACCAGCCGGAACCAAACTGCATCTTGCCCGGCATCCCTTCGCCCTGGAAGTTGCCGACCATGGTGCCCAGCACTTCGTTATCGCGCGGGTTCAGGCAGTACAGGATGGTTTTTGGCAGCAGGTTTTGTTCATTCTGTTTGCTCAGCAGTTTGGACAGCTCTTCCGCCAGCGGACGGTCGTTGATGGAGTCAAAGCCCACGTCCGCGCCGATCAGTTTGAACTGGCGCTGGTTATTATTGCGCAGCGCGCCGATGTGGTACTGCTGTACCCAGCCGCGACGCGCGTATTCCGCGCCGAGGAACACCAGCACCGCCGTTTTGAACTGCGCCACTTCGTGCTCGCTAAGCGATTCACCGGACAAACGACGCGCAAGGATGCTGTCCAGCTCGGCCTCGTTTGATTCCGCGAACAGCACGACGTCCAGCGCGTGGTCAGAGACTTTACAGCCGTGCGCCGCGAAGTGATCCAGACGTTTGGTCAGCGCGGTTTGCAGGTCAGCGAAACGGCGAATGTCGGTATCGGACACTTCCGCCAGCTTCGCCATGTAGTCGTTAAACGTGGCCTGCTCAATGTTGAAGGCTTTGTCCGGGCGCCAGCTTGGGAGCACTTTGATATCAAAAGAGGTGTCTTTGGCGACGACGGCATGATGCTCCAGGGAGTCAATTGGATCGTCGGTGGTGCCCACCATCTTCACGTTCATCTGCTTCATGATGCCGCGCGCGGAGAAGTTATCCTGCGCCAGCAGCGCATTGCAGCGATCCCAGATTTCATCGGCGGTCGTTGGGGAGAGCAGTTTGCCGGTGATGCCAAACGGACGACGCAGCTCAAGGTGCGTCCAGTGGTAGAGCGGGTTGCCGATGGTGTGCGGAACGGTCGCCGCCCAGGCGTCAAACTTCTCACGGTCGGTCGCATCGCCGGTGCACAGGCGCTCAGCGACGCCGTTGGTGCGCATGGCACGCCATTTGTAGTGGTCACCCTTCAGCCAGATGTCATACAGGTTTTTGAAACGGTAATTTTCGGCAACCTGCTGCGGCGGTAAATGGCAGTGGTAGTCGAAAATCGGCTGGTCTTTTGCGTAGTCATGATACAGGCGGCGAGCAAATTCGGTATCCAACAGAAAATCTTCGGTCATAAACGGCGTCATTATCGTCTTCCTCATTACGGGAGCGTCAGAAAGCGTATGTTCATATGCTGCAAAGTTATCACACCAATTTCCACCCGCCGAAGCTTTTTTCGTGAGTGAGATCAATAAACACCAACAAATAAATTACCCTCAATGGCGTAAACTCTTCTACAGGCCGCGCCATTACTGGCTTTGCGCGCAGCGATTAATGTCCCTACAAAGAATCATACATTTGTGATGTCACTCACCTTTTAAAGTTGTATGACAAGTTATCTTTTCGCCGTCGCAAACGCTAAGCCGACGGAATGCATTACCGGTGTGAGAGGCATCGGGTTTAACGGTACGGATACCGACTTATGCACGCTTACTTATGGCAAGGTTCGGGCCGTTCCGGGACATGCTCCCGCTACGCCCCTCCCGTTACACAACTGCTCCCGGAAACGGTTGAGAGGTTGCCGTGCTCTGGCGCGGACATAACATAACGATGAGGTTTTAGATGCGTAAAATTAAAGGGTTACGTTGGTATATGATCGCACTGGTGACGTTAGGCACCGTGCTGGGCTACCTGACGCGTAACACCGTGGCAGCTGCAGCGCCAACGTTAATGGAAGAGCTGCATATCTCCACGCAGCAATACTCCTACATCATTGCCGCCTATTCCGCGGCGTATACCATCATGCAGCCTGTTGCTGGCTATGTGCTGGACATTCTCGGTACCAAAATCGGTTATGCCTTCTTCGCCATCGCCTGGGCGGTGTTCTGCGGTGCCACCGCGCTGGCAGGCAGCTGGGGTGGACTGGCGCTGGCGCGTGGTGCGGTCGGTGCGGCAGAAGCCGCAATGATCCCGGCAGGCCTGAAGGCCAGCTCCGAGTGGTTCCCGGCAAAAGAGCGCTCCATTGCGGTCGGCTACTTCAACGTGGGCTCGTCCATCGGGGCAATGATTGCACCGCCGCTGGTGGTGTGGGCCATTGTGATGCACAGCTGGCAGATGGCGTTCATCATCTCTGGCGTGCTGAGCTTTGCCTGGGCAATGGCGTGGCTGATTTTCTATAAACACCCGCGCGATCAGAAAAAGCTCTCCGAAGAAGAACGCGAATACATCATTGGTGGTCAGGAAGCGCAGCATCAGACCAACAACGGCAAAAAAATGACCGTCTGGCAGATCCTGGGCACCCGTCAGTTCTGGGGTATCGCCCTGCCGCGTTTCCTGGCTGAACCGGCCTGGGGCACCTTTAACGCGTGGATCCCCCTGTTCATGTTTAAAGTCTACGGCTTTAACCTGAAAGAGATCGCGATGTTCGCCTGGATGCCAATGCTGTTCGCTGACCTGGGCTGTATCGTGGGCGGCTACCTGCCACCGCTGTTCCAGCGCTGGTTTGGGGTGAACCTGATTGTTTCCCGTAAGATGGTCGTCACCATGGGCGCGCTGCTGATGATTGGCCCCGGTATGATCGGCCTGTTCACCAGCCCGTACGTCGCCATTGCCCTGCTGTGCATCGGTGGCTTTGCGCACCAGTCCCTGTCCGGCGCGCTGATTACGCTCTCGTCTGACGTCTTCGGCCGCAACGAAGTGGCCACCGCCAACGGCCTGACCGGGATGGCCGCCTGGACCGCGAGTACGATGTTTGCGCTGGTGGTCGGCGCGCTGGCGGATACCATCGGCTTCAGCCCGCTGTTCGCCGTGCTGGCTATTTTCGACCTGCTGGGGGCGGTAGTGATCTGGACGGTGTTGAAAAGCAAATCGGCAGAAGAGCTGGCGAAAGAGTCCCTCGGGAAACCGGCGACGCAGAGTTAGCGAAAATGCGTTTCACCGAAGCCGCCTCCGGGCGGCTTTTTTAATGGCAAAATCTGGAGAGTGGCACGCAAAAGTGGTATAACAAATCATCTGCCGTACCCTGCCTGGAGCGCATATGGAAATCACCGAACCACGTCGTTTATATCAACAACTTGCTGCCGAGCTGAAAGATCGCATCGAGCAAGGGGTCTATCTTGTCGGTGATAAACTTCCCGCCGAGCGCTTTATCGCGGATGAAAAAAGCGTGAGCCGCACCGTGGTGCGTGAAGCGATTATCATGCTCGAAGTGGAAGGTTACGTTGAGGTACGCAAAGGCTCCGGCATTCACGTGATTTCTAATCTGCCGAAACACTCTCCCGTCGCGGACGAAAGTCTGGAATTCGCCAGCTATGGCCCGTTTGAGCTGCTCCAGGCTCGCCAGCTGATCGAAAGCAATATTGCCGAGTTTGCGGCGACGCAGGTGACCAAGCAGGACATCATGAAGTTGATGGAGATCCAGGAGAATGCCCGTAAGGAAAAATGTTTCCGCGATTCAGAGTGGGATCTGCAGTTCCACGTTCAGGTCGCCCTGGCAACCCAAAATACGGCGCTGGCGGCAATCGTAGAAAAAATGTGGACTCAGCGCGTTCACAACCCGTACTGGAAAAAACTGCACGACCATATCGATTCCCGTACCGTCGACAACTGGTGTGACGATCACGATCAAATCCTTAAGGCTCTGATTCGTAAAGACCCGCATGCCGCTAAGCTGGCGATGTGGCAGCACCTGGAAAACACCAAGCAGATGCTGTTCAACGAAACCAGCGATGACTTCGAATTTAACGCTGACCGCTATCTTTTCGCCGACAATCCCGTTGTTCATCTCGATACGGCATCCAGTGCCGCAAAATAGATGACCTTTCTGCTGGCAGGCGCTACGTTGCGCCTTCCGGCTTACATGGGTAAGCAAAACATATATAGTGTCAGCCTTTGTAAATCCCCTCGCTCACTTCCTGGGCTTACGCCAAAATCAACTCACCCCTGCAAATTCTGTGACGCAGAACGTTGGGCTTTGTTACAATTGGATTCAATTCCTTATTTTGTAAGTTAGTGCTTGCTAACCAGCCAATTAACAGGGAACAGTGTTGGCCACACCGCAATGTGTCCGCGAGCGACCATAATGAAATCACAACAATGTCGCCGTGCTGTTTGTCCCGGATAACAGGCGTGACGTTAACCGATTTCCAGGAACACTGAATGGAACTTTTGACCCAACTACTGCATGCCCTCTGGGCGCAGGATTTTGAAACGCTGGCCAACCCTTCCATGATTGGCATGCTCTATTTCGTCTTGTTTATGATCCTGTTCCTTGAGAACGGTTTGCTGCCTGCTGCCTTCCTGCCCGGTGATAGTTTGCTGGTGCTCGTCGGCGTGCTGTGTGCCAAAGGGGCGATGGCGTTTCCACACACCATTTTATTACTGACCGTCGCGGCCAGCCTCGGCTGCTGGGTGAGCTATATCCAGGGAAGATGGCTGGGCAATACCCGAATCGTCCAGAACTGGCTCTCGCACCTGCCTGCACATTATCATCAGCGTGCGCACCACCTTTTCCATAAGCACGGGCTTTCCGCGCTGCTGATTGGCCGCTTTATTGCCTTTGTTCGCACCCTGTTGCCCACCATTGCCGGGCTGTCGGGATTGAGCAGCACGCGCTTCCAGTTCTTCAACTGGATGAGCGGTCTGCTATGGGTGCTTATTCTGACGACGCTGGGCTATGCATTGGGTAAAACGCCGGTCTTTATGAAATATGAAGACCAGCTGATGTCCTGCCTGATGCTGCTGCCTGTGGTTCTGTTGGTCTTCGGCCTGATCGGCTCCCTGGTCGTCCTGTGGAAAAAGAAATACGGAGCCAGAGGCTGACGATGGTTATCTCACCGCTCGCTCTGCGCCGTTTTGCCTTTGCCGTGATTACGCTGGTGGTGCTCAGCGCCCTGCTGCTGGCCTGGAGCGCGCTTTCGCATCAGGAATCGACGCTGGCCATCCGCCCGGTAAACCAGGGTGCCAGCGTACCTGACGGTTTTTCTGTCTGGCATCATCTGGATGCGAACGGGATCCGCTTTAAGAGCATCACCCCGCAGGACGATGTTTTACTGATCAAGTTTGATTCCCGTGCGCAAAGTGCCGCCGCGAAAGTGGTTCTCGACCGTACGCTGCCGCACGGGTATATCATTGCTCAGCAGGAAGATGAGAGCCAGCCAGCTGCCTGGCTCTCATTGATTCGCGATACGTCGCATCGGTTTGGATAACTTCCAGGATTCCGAATCTTTTCACTCACTTTGGTGAATCCCCCGTTTACTTACTATGCTTAAGTACGCGGAGCACCCCTCGATGTACTCCGCATAACTTTGGATAGCGGCTCAAGCCGCAACACAATGGAAGGTTTCGATAATGAAATTCCGCATGACTCTGGCTCTGGCCCTTTTTTCTTTAAGCACAGCATCCTTCGCAAACTCTCTCTGTCAGGAGAAAGAACAGGATATTCAGCGTGAGATCGGTTATGCCGAAAAGCATAACAATCAGCACCGTGTTGATGGTCTCAAAAAAGCGCTGAGCGAAGTGAAAGCGAACTGTTCAGACAGCAAGCTTCGTGCCGACCACCAGAAGAAAATCGCTGAACAGAAGGACGAGATAGCCGAGCGCCGTCGCGACCTGCAGGAAGCGAAAGAGAAAGGGGATGCGGAAAAAATTGCTAAGCGCGAGAAGAAGTTGAAAGAAGCGCAGGACGACCTGAAAGCGCTGGAAGCTCGCGATTATTGAGTTAACGGAAATCTCAACAGGAGAGAGAATCATGTCAAAAGATACGACGTCTGAACATCTGCGCGCTGAACTGAAATCCCTGGCCGATACCCTTGAAGAGGTGCTGAACTCCTCTGCTGACAAGTCAAAAGAAGAGGTCAGCAAGCTGCACAGCAAGGCGGAGCAGGCGCTGAAAGAGAGCCGTTATCGCCTGGGTGAAACCGGTGATGCACTGGCGAAACAAACCCGTGAAGCGGCTGCCCGCGCGGACGAATATGTGCGTGATAATCCATGGACGGGTGTAGGGATTGGTGCCGCAGTGGGTGTGGTACTGGGTGTCCTGCTGACGCGTCGTTGATATGGAAGATCCTCGTCACGCACAAGGGCCTGCTAACAACGTCCTCGGCATCGGCCAGCGTATTTTAACGACGCTGGTCGGGATTGCCGAAACGCGCGTCCGGCTGGCAGTGGTCGAGCTGGAAGAGGAGAAAGCGAACCTCTTCCAGATGCTGCTGATGCTCGGGCTGACCATGCTCTTCGCCGCGTTTGGCCTGATGAGCCTGATGGTGTTAATCATCTGGGCCATTGACCCGCAGTATCGTCTTAACGCGATGATTGCCACCACCGTCGTTCTGCTGGTCGCCGCGTTGATCGGCGGTATCTGGACGCTGCGTAAAGCGCGCAAGTCCACATTCCTGCGCCATACGCGTCAAGAGCTGGCGAACGATCGCGCCCTGCTGGAGGATGACTAGCCGTGAGCGGTAAAGCCGAACGTCAAAAGCGAAAAGCGTACCTGCTAAGCCAGATCCAGCAGCAACGGCTGGACCTGTCTGCCAGCCGTCGCGACTGGATTGACACGACGCGACGGTTTGACCGGGGCTGGAATACCGTCCTGAGCCTGCGTTCATGGGCGCTGGTCGGCAGCAGCGTGATGGCTATCTGGTCCGTTCGTCATCCAAACATGCTGATCCGCTGGGCGCGTCGTGGATTTGGTGCATGGAGCGCCTGGCGTCTGGTGAAAGCAACGTTGCGGCAGCAGCAATTACGCTAGCCTTCTCGCCGGGTGGCGCTGCGCTTACCCGGCAAAATTCTCTCCCCCTCCCTTACTCAATATCTTTGAAAAAGATTGACAGTTTTCCTTGCTAACAATTGCCACCCTCCCCGTTTATGATGCTCTCCATCGACAGCAACGACGCGGTATCTACCCGGAATTGCAGACAAATAACGTTCAGCCGCTGATGTGGTTTCCTGGAGAGTAAAATGAAAAAATTAGAAGATGTTGGTGTACTGGTAGCGCGTATTCTGATGCCAATTCTGTTCATCGTGGCAGGTTGGGGAAAAATCACCGGTTATGCGGGTACCCAGCAGTATATGGAAGCCATGGGCGTTCCGGGGTTCCTGTTGCCACTGACCATTCTTCTTGAGTTCGGCGGCGGCCTGGCGGTACTGTTCGGCTTCCTGACCCGCACCACCGCGCTGTTTACCGCAGGCTTCACCGTGCTGACGGCGTTCATCTTCCACAGCAACTTTGCGGAAGGCGTGAACTCTCTGATGTTCATGAAAAACCTGACCATCGCGGGTGGCTTCCTGCTGCTGGCCGTCACTGGCCCGGGCGCATACAGCATCGACCGCGTTCTGAATAAGAAATGGTAAGCACGCTATACTGAATGAACACAAAGCGAGGAGACATCTCCTCGCTTTTGCTATCTGACGGAGGAGAAAAAATGGGACAACTCGTAGACGGCGTCTGGCAGGATGTCTGGTATGACACCAAATCCACCGGAGGTCGCTTTAAGCGCTCTGTTTCGGCCTTCCGTAACTGGCTGACCGCCGATGGTGCACCAGGCCCTAGCGGTGAAGGCGGCTTCGCGGCTGAGAAAGACCGTTATCATCTTTATGTTTCCCTTGCCTGTCCGTGGGCCCACCGCACGCTGATCGTGCGCAAGCTTAAAGGTCTTGAATCCTTCATTCCGGTTTCCGTCGTCAACCCGTTGATGCTGGAAAACGGCTGGACGTTTGACAGTGATTTCCCTGCGGCGACCGGCGACGAACTGTATCACCACGATTTCCTGTACCAGCTCTATCTGCGCGCCGATCCGCATTACACCGGTCGCGTGACCGTGCCGGTGCTGTGGGACAAGAAAAACCAGACGATTGTCAGCAATGAGTCTGCGGAAATCATCCGCATGTTCAATACCGCATTTGATGCCCACGGCGCCCGCGCCGGGGATTACTACCCGGTTGAATTGCGCGATAAGATTGATGAGCTGAACAGCTGGATTTACGACAACGTCAACAACGGTGTCTATAAGGCCGGTTTCGCCACCAGCCAGGAAGCGTATGACGAAGCGGTTGGAAAGGTGTTTGAATCGCTTGAGCGCCTGGAACAGCTCCTGGGCAAGCATCGCTACCTGACGGGCGATCGCCTGACGGAAGCGGACATTCGCCTGTGGACCACGCTGGTTCGCTTTGATCCGGTCTATGTCACCCACTTTAAGTGCGACAAGCACCGCATCAGCGATTACCTGAACCTGTATGGTTTCCTGCGCGACATCTACCAGATGCCGGGCATCGCGGAGACGGTCGACTTCGACCATATTCGCACCCACTATTTCCGCAGCCACAAGACCATCAACCCGACGGGCATTATCTCCATTGGGCCGTGGCAGGATCTGAATGAACCTCACGGGCGCGACGTCCGTTTTGGATAAATATCAAGGGCATCAATAGATGCCCTTTTTTAATTCACAATCTCCATCTATCCTTACTTTGATTGCTTAAAAAACAAGTGATTGACCGACTATTGAGGCAAGGAAAAATGGACTGGTATTTAAAAGTACTGCGCAACTACATTGGATTTGGTGGCCGCGCCCGCCGCAAAGAGTACTGGATGTTCGTTCTGGTGAACTTCGTCCTGATTATGGTGCTGGGCATCGTGGATAAAATTCTCGGCTGGGAGCGGGCTGGCGGTGAAGGCGTGCTGACCACCATTTATGGCCTGTTGGTCCTGCTGCCATCATGGGCGGTGCTGTTCCGTCGACTGCACGACACCGATCGTTCAGCGTGGTGGCTATTGCTGCTGTTGATCCCGATTGTGGGCTGGATCGTGATTTTGATTTTCAACTGCCAGAGCGGGACGCCGGGCGAAAACCGCTTTGGCCCCGATCCTAAGGTCGGCGCGTAAAATAACGCCCGGTGGCGCTTACGCTTACCGGGCCTACTCGTTCATTTATTGTGGTGGGCGAAGAGTTTGGGTATTTCGCGCAGGCACCATGATTTGGCTTCGCCCATGCTGTCGCGACGCCACGCCATAATGATATCCACTTCGCTGGTATACTCCGGGCTCACGACCCGCAGTCGCCCTTCTGCAATATCTTTTTCCACAAACGGGTACGGCATGGTCGCCACGCCCAGACCTGCCAGCAGCGCCTGCCGTTTGTCTTCCAGCGAGGTCACCGTCAGACGAGGCTGCTTATCCAGTAACTGCACCGTCAGCACCGGACGCTCGCGCGCGGTATCCGCGACCGCCACGCCGCGATACTTCACGCGCGTGACTTCAGAGAGCGGCTCCGGCTCCTGGTGAATCGGGTGGTTGGGGGCGGCAACGTAGACGTTCATCACGCTGTAGAGCTTGCGCGAGTTGATTTCTGACGATGAGCGGAAGTGCATGTCCGGCGCAATGACGATATCCGCCCTGCCCGTCTCCAGACGCTCCCACGCCCCTGCCAGCACCTCGGTGATGATCGACAGCTGCGTATTGGCCTTCGCTGCCAGGCGGTCCACCAGCGGGAACAGCGCTTCTGACGGCACCAGCGCTTCGGTAACTAACGTCAGATGGGTTTCCCAGCCGCGCGCCAGCGCTTCGGCGTCCGTGGTGAGCTTGTCCGCCGCCTCCAGCAGCACGCGGCCACGCTCCAGCAGCATCCGCCCGACGTTGGTGAATTTAGTTCGATGGCCGGAGCGGTCAAACAGCACCACGTCCAGCTCTTCCTCCAGCTTCTGCATGGTGTAGCTCAGCGCAGACGGAACGCGCCCCAGTTCATCTGCCGCCGCCGCAAAACTGCCGCGCCGATCAATCGCGTCCATGACGCGAAGCGCCTCAAGCGTCAATGCTCTCTCTTTAGCCATCTCGTTCTCATTCAGGAAATTTGAACATACCAGGCAGAATATCTGGCTAACAATGCAGCGTCCATACCTTTACCATTGTTTTAGTGTAAAGAGAGGTCAAGTTTATGATTACGACAAGAACAGCTAAACAGTGCGGACAAGCCGATTTCGGTTGGCTGCAGGCCCGCTACACCTTTTCCTTTGGACACTACTTTGACCCTAAACTCCTCGGTTACGCTTCACTGCGCGTGTTGAACCAGGAAGTGCTCGCCCCGGGCGCCTCCTTCCAGCCGCGTACGTACCCGAAAGTCGATATCCTGAACCTGATCCTGGAAGGCGAGGCAGAATACCGCGATAGCGAGGGCAATCATGTCCAGGCAAAGGCTGGCGAAGCGTTGTTAATTTCCACGCAGCCGGGAATCAGCTACAGCGAGCATAACCTCAGCAAAGACAAAACGCTGACCCGCATGCAGCTGTGGCTCGACGCCTGCCCTGAGCGGGAAAATCCGCTGGTACAGAAGTTAGATTTAACGGGCGATAAGCAGCAGTTGATTGCATCGCCGGATGGCAGCAAAGGGAGCCTGCAGCTGCGTCAGCAGGTGTGGCTGCACCATATCGAGCTGAAGAAAGGTGAACAGGCGAGCTTCCAGCTTCATGGTCCGCGCGCCTATTTGCAGTCTATTCACGGTACAGTGCATGCGGTGACGCATACGGAAGAGAAAGAAGCGCTCACCTGCGGCGACGGGGCATTTATTCGTGATGAAGCGAATATCACCCTGGTGGCGGATACGCCGCTGCGCGCGCTGCTGATTGATTTGCCGGTTTAAAGAATGCCACTTGCCCCTCACCCCAACCCCTCTCCCCAAAGGGGCGAGGGGCTCGATCGTTCCCTCTCCCCTTTGGGGAGAGGGCCGGGGTGAGGGGTAACGGGTTGGATTAATTCACGACACCTTACTCGCCATAATCTCAATAATCTGCCGGTCCGTGGCCTGCATCGAGCGGCACGCCAGCGCGCACAGGTTTGCGATTGACTGCTCCACATCGTGCGCCACAATCCCCTCGTTGCCCGTTACGCCCGACTCATCCAGCGCCATCATCACCGCTTTCCAGGCGCTACTGACGCTGGTTGAGACCTTCATGGCGCAGCTGTTTGACGCCCCGTCGCAGATCATCCCGCTGACGTCACCGATCATGCTTCCAATCGCCATCGCAATGGTCTGGTAACAGCCACCCATCAGCCACGCCATGCCCGCCGCAGCGCCCATCGCCGCCGTTGTCGCCGCACACAGTGCGGACAGGCGCGGAAGCTGATAATGAATATAGATCGCCGACAGATGCGACAGCATCAGCGCCCGCGCCAGCCTTTCGTCGTCAGCCTGAAGGTGTTCAGCCACGACCACCACCGGCATAGTGGCGGTGATCCCCTGATTGCCAGAGCCCGAATTGCTCATCGCCGGCAGCGTCGCGCCGCCCATGCGGGCATCCGAGGCTGCGCTGGTACGAATTACAATATCTGACCCCAGATCCTGCGCCATCCATCCGCGCGCGCGCTGCTTATCAAGCGTTGCGCCAATATGCAGCCCCCACTTCCCGCTGAGCCCTTCGCGGGAGAGCGCATCGTTCAGCCGCCCTGCCTGCAGGATAAAGCGGATCGCCTCAAACGGCACCTGCTCAACAAATTCCAGGATCTGCGACAGTGTAGTAGTTGAAAGCACCGCCAGCGGATCGTCATTCGTCTGGCACCGTTGATCGTCAAGCGTAAAGCGTGTTTCCCCCTGGCAAACCACTTCCACCACCCGCGTATGCCCCCCCGCGATGGTCACCATCGCCGAGAGATCCCCGGCATGAACGCAGGCGCGGGAATAGAGGATCTCATCACAGGGCTCCTGCAGTTTTACCTGCACTTGCCCTGCCTGAAGCAGGGCTTTGGCGCGGACCAGTGCATCGGCGGTGGCATCTTTCAACACCTCCAGTCCGGCGTGCGCGTTACCGCCAATCGCGCCCAGCGCCGCCGCAATAGGTAACCCGACCATACCGGTACCCGGCACCGTCACGCCCAGCCCGTTTTTCATCAGGTTCGGCGAGACCCACGCCTCAATCCGTGTGACCTCCCCCGACAGAAGGTCTGCGGCCATCGCACAGGCCAGTGCCAGAGAGACGGGTTCGGTACACCCAAGGGCAGGCTTCACTTCTTCCTGCACCGCGCGAATAAATTGATTCCATAAAGGATGAGTTTGCTCAGACATCGTTACGACCTTAATTACCCTCAGGAGAATGCGAGGAAAGGAGAAACACAAAGCAGCAGTCCGGTGATGACGATAATCACCAGCGATACGCCTTTATATTTATGCAGGGCTGGCACCTTGTAGACCAGCCATGCAGGTATCAGGCAGCCCACCATGCCGAAGATGGGGCTGCAAATGGAGGTGAAGCTCAGCACCGGCGCGTTCAGGACTATCGCGCTCCAGGCCAGCAGAATGGCGAACAGCATAATCCCGCGCTGGACGGCGTTTTCATTGATTTTCTCAGCCGGCATTCTGCGGCGCAGGATGTTCATGACGATACCCTGCGTCGCCTCGCGAAAGCCGAGATAGACGCCGAAGAACGCGGTCATCACGGCGAAGATATTGAGGATCACGCTGACGATTTTGACCCAGCCCGCGCCGTCACCGCTGATAAACTGCGCCGCAATCGCCAGAGCCGAAATGTTCTGCTCGTAGGCTTTAACCGCCTCATCGTGCCCCATCGCCAGCGTGAAGGAGACGGCGTAGAAAAAGACCGTCACAAACAGGATGCCAAAGGCAATATTCATCGCCCGCAGCGCTTTGTGGCGCGCCACCTCCACCGATTTTTCCCGTGAACGGTATGAGATCACCATCGGACTCAGGGTCTGAATAAACAGAATGGAGGTTAAGGTAAAGGGCAGCGTAATGATGGCGTTTTTAATCAACAGTCCCAGCGGCGGCAGCATGCCCACGTTGGCCAGATGCCAGAGCCCAATCATTGACAGCCCCAGCGCGGCTACCACGAATAATTTGGTCAGCACCATCAGGCTTGAGACTTTAAACAGCAGCTTTTCACCGCGCGACGAAATGGCCACCAGAATGCAGATCAGGCATAAACCGTAAAACGGATTATCTGATAACAAACCGTCGGTCACGCCGAAGGTATGCAAATACGAGGCGCTGTCGTTGGTGATGGCCGTAGAATAGACAAACATCCAGATCACCAGCATCACGAAATAGAGCGCGCCTAATAAGATGCCCCAGTTCTTACCCAAATAACCGCTAATTACGCTCGGGTAATCTTTGCACTCCGGTGATTCCGCCAGCGTATTAATAAACAGACGCTGGAATAAATACATGGCCGGATAGCCGATTATTGATGAGAGCAAAAATACCCACAGCCCCATTAATCCGACCTGCACGGGGAGAAAAACTATCCCCGCGCCGATAGCCATCCCGATACTCATGATGACCCAGCCCGTGTCGGTGCTGTCGAATTTAATCGCCTCCCGCCACTCGCTTTCACTCATTCCCGCCCGCCTTGCCGCGGGGGAATCACTCACAATCACACTGCTGTTTGTTGCCGTATCCATTGGGCACTCGCTTATTTTGTAGGGTAAACAGTTGTTTTTATTAGTTTCCGATCGCCAGCGATTGCGATTCAGATGGTTGCAGGTGAGTGTTATTGGTGTGGGAAGATCATATCCGGAGAGCGGGAGAAAAATGTCACAACATTAATAAGGATATTCTGCTTCTGGAGGAAATTTTGCTTCTGAAGTGGGATATTAAAAGCTAATTTTCTAAAAGTGACGCCGATCAAGAAATAAAAACCCGCGCCATGCGCGGGTAGGAAATCAGTTAGCCAGCGCGTTAGCCATATCCGTTCTAATTTGTTTACGCTGTTCCGGCGTCAAAACCTGGCTGACGTCGAAGTAATATTTCACGCGGTAATAACGGGTCTGCTCTTCAATTTTGCTAAAGGCAGCAAGCTGGCTTTTCACCGTGCTTTCGTCCCACTTGCCCGCCTGGAACATGTCGATCAGCGCGCCGTCCTTCACGCCCGTCATCGGGATCTTGCTGACATTTTGTTCCAGCTGCTTATGCAGACCTTCAATCTTCTTAACCTGCTCATTGCTGAGCTTCAGGTGCTGCACCAGCGGATCCTGCGATGGAGACGGAGCAGCCTCAACGTTCGCGGCCTGTGCCGTAAAACTACACACTGCCAGCGAGGCGGCGACCAGCGCAATACGGGTCATTTTCATCATCTTACTGTCCTTACATGCTGTTATAGGGAAAAGCAGGGGTATTGTTTTTCAAGAGCGGATGAATATGTGTGAGTAATTATATAAACAATTTTGTATGTTTAGCGGACAAAAAAAGGCCCCCTGCATTGAGGGGGCATGAGAGCTCACGTTTAGATAGAGTGGGTAAAGGTTCGCGAAATTACATCCTGCTGCTGCTCGCGCGTCAGCGCATTAAACCGCACCGCATAACCTGAAACGCGGATTGTCAGGTTCGGGTAATTCTCCGGGTGCGCGATGGCATCGAGGAGCATTTCCCGGTTCATGACGTTGACGTTCAGATGCTGCCCTCCCTCAATAGAGGCTTCGTGATGGAAATACCCGTCCAGTAGCCCCACCAGGTTGGTTTTGCGCACCAGCTCGTCCTTGCCAAGCGCCTGCGGCACGATGGAGAAGGTATAGGAAATCCCGTCTTTCGCATAGGTGAACGGCAGTTTGGCAACCGACGTTAGCGAGGCCACCGCCCCTTTTCTGTCGCGCCCGTGCATTGGGTTCGCGCCTGGGGCAAACGGCGTGCCGCCGCGTCGTCCGTCCGGCGTGTTCCCGGTCTTCTGACCATAAACCACGTTGGAGGTGATGGTCAGGATCGACTGAGTTGGCACCGCGTTGCGGTAGGTCCGCAGCGCCTGAATTTTCTTCATAAAGCGCTCCACCAGGTCGCAGGCAATGCTGTCCACGCGGTCGTCGTTGTTGCCGTACTGCGGATAATCCCCTTCAATCACGAAATCGACTGCCAGTCCGGTATGGTCGCGCACCGGCTTCACCGTGGCATATTTAATGGCCGACAGGGAATCCGCGGCTACCGACAGCCCGGCAATGCCGCAGGCCATGGTGCGATAGACGTCCCGGTCGTGCAGCGCCATCAGCGAGGCTTCGTAGCTGTACTTATCATGCATGTAGTGAATGAGATTCAGGGCGCTAATGTACTGCACCGCCAGCCAGTCCATAAAGTGATCGAGGCTCGCCATCACGGTGTCGTAATCCAGCACGTCGTCCAGCAGCGGCTCGGTTTTAGGACCGACCTGGATCTTCAGCTTCTCGTCCACCCCGCCGTTGATCGCGTACAGCAGCGTTTTGGCGAGGTTAGCGCGCGCGCCAAAGAACTGCATCTGCTTGCCGATCACCATCGGGCTGACGCAGCAGGCAATGGCGTAGTCGTCACTGTTGAAGTCCGCGCGCATCAGATCGTCGTTCTCATACTGCAGCGAAGAGGTGACGATCGACACCTGCGCGGCGTATTTCTTGAACGCGATCGGCAGTTGTTCAGACCAGAGGATCGTCAGGTTCGGCTCCGGCGCAGGCCCCATGGTGTGCAGGGTGTGCAGATAGCGGAAGCTGTTTTTGGTCACCAGCGTGCGCCCGTCCAGCCCCATGCCGCCGATCACTTCCGTCGCCCAGATCGGATCGCCGGAGAAGAGCGTGTCGAACTCCGGCGTGCGCAGGAAGCGCACCATGCGGATCTTCATGATGAAGTGGTCGATCAGCTCCTGCGCCTGGACTTCATTCAGCCTTCCTGCCTGCATGTCACGTTCAATGTAGATATCGAGGAACGAGGCCGTGCGCCCCAGCGACATCGCCCCGCCGTTCTGGGATTTCACCGCGGCAAGGTAGGCAAAATAGAGCCACTGCACCGCTTCCTGGGCGTTCATCGCCGGGCGTGCGATATCGAAGCCATAGTTCGCCGCCATCTGCTGGATCTGTAGCAGCGCGCGCTTATGTTCCGCCAGCTCTTCACGCAGGCGGATCGTCGCCTCCAGATCCTCACCGCGCTCCAGCCTGCCCTGCAGATCCGTAAACTGGAGTTCACGCTCGCGCACCAGATAAGCGATCCCGTACAGCGCCACGCGGCGATAGTCGCCAATGATGCGTCCGCGCCCGTAGCCGTCTGGCAAGCCGGTCAGCACGCCGGACTTACGGCAGCGCATCATCTCTGGCGAATAGACGTCAAACACGCCCTGGTTGTGGGTTTTGCGCAGGTCGGTAAAGAGATATTCAAACTGCGGATCCATCTCCCGGCCATAGGCTTCGAACGAGCTGCGGATCATGTTGATCCCGCCGTACGGATGCAGGGCGCGCTTGAGCGGCTTATCGGTTTGCAGGCCGACGATCGTCTCCAGATCCTGGTCGATATAGCCCGGCCCGTGGGCCGTAATGGTGGTGGCAATGTTGGTGTCAAAATCCACCGGAGCGTGGTTGGCATTCTCCTGGCGAATGCCAACCATCACCTTCTGCCACAGCGCCGTCGTTGCTGGCGTCGCCTGCGCGAGGAAAGCTTCATCGCCTTCATAAGGGGTGTAGTTATGCTGAATAAAATCGCGGACGTTGACGGCGTTTTTCCATTCTTGACCGCGAAACCCGGCCCATGCGTCGCTGTAGGGCGCGACGCCCGTATCGATTGTTACTTTCATGTGTTTCTCGCTTTATCAGGCGTAAGCCGCAGCCGGGGTAACCTTCCCAAGACGGAGGGCGTCCAGCGCGATCATTTTTTCTTCGTTGGTAGGGATCACCGCGCAGGCCACGCGGGACGACTCGGTGGAGATCACGCGCTCACCCGCGCTGCCCGGCAGGGCATTTTTGGCGTCGTCGAGGCGGATGCCGAACACGTTCAGATGTTCCGCCACCAGCGCGCGGACAAGCGTCGAGTTTTCGCCAATACCGCCGGTAAAGACCACCCCATCGAGGCGGTGCAGCGACGCAGCGTGCCCGGCAATGTGTCGCGCTATACGGTGAACGAAGGTCTGGATAGCCAGTTGCGCCCGCTCGTTGCCAGCGTGCCAGGCTTTCTCCAGCGCGCGTAAATCGGAGGAGATGCCGGAAATCCCAAGCAACCCGGACTCTTTGTTGACCACGCGCTCCAGATCCTCGAACGACTGCCCGGTCTGCTGGGCAATCCACGCCACTGCGCCGAAGTCCACGTCGCCGCAGCGCGTGCCCATTACCAGCCCTTCCAGGGGGGTCATCCCCATGGAAGTATCCACGCTTTCGCCGTTGCGCACCGCGCAGATGGACGCTCCGTTGCCGAGATGGGCAATCACCAGGCCGCTGTCATCGGGGGACAGCCCGAGAAGCGTATGCGCCTGCGCGGCCACGTAGCGGTGAGAGGTGCCGTGGAAGCCGTAGCGGCGCACGCCCAGCTCTTCAAAATAGCGGTACGGCAATCCGTACAGATACGCCTGCGGCGGCAGCGTCTGGTGGAAGCTGGTATCAAATACCGCGACCTGCTGCACGCCCGGGAACAAGCGCTCTGCGGCTTCCACGCCGCTCAGGTTAGCGTAGTTATGCAGCGGCGCCAGCGGAGAGACCTGGCGGATCTGCTCAATCACCGCTTCCGTAATCAGGGTCGACTCGCTGAAGAGGTCGCCGCCGTGCGCAATGCGGTGGCCAATTAAGGCCACGCTGCTCATCAGGTCACGCTTCTCCAGCTCCAGGGCGATGGCAGCCAGCGCCCCTTCGTAGTCCTGGTGAGCCAGTCTGGCCGGCTCACCCCCGTTCACGGAAATAAAGGCCTTCTCGGTGTTGATGCCGTCTGCAATGCCCGTCATCAGGGCGTCGCAGCTGCTGGCGTCGAGCACCGAAAACTTAACAGAGGACGAACCGCAGTTAATTACCAGTACAACCGGAAACTCAATCATCATGTGACTCCGCTCTTCCTGAGCAATGGGTTAGAACAGTTTGTAAACGATATTCAGAATGGTCAGCAGGCCGACCGCGGTAACGAAAATGTTCTCGGTACGCCCTTTGTATTTCGCCAGAGCCGGGGCTTTGCGGATGGCGTACATCGGCAGCAGGCACAGCAGAGAGGCGATGATTGGTGCGCCCATGGCTTCAATAAGGTCGAGAATGTTCGGGTTGGCGTAGGCCACAACCCAGGTGGAGCCCATGATGAACACCATGCTGATGGTGTTCAGTTTGCCAACAGAAACTTTCTTCTTATCGCCCTTGTAGCCGAACTTGAGGATCAGGCCATTCAGACCTTCCAGCGTGCCCAGGTAGTGCCCGAAGAAGGATTTGAAGATAGCCACCAGCGCGATGATGGAGGCACCGTATTCCAGTACCGTCGCGAACGTCGATTTAGTTCCGGACATTGACGCAAAGTGGTTCGCCAGGTAAGAGAGCACCGGAATATTCTGCGCCTTGGCGTCCGCCATGTTCTGCGGAGAGAGCGTAAACAGACAGCTAAAGGCGAAGAACATCACCACAGCCACCATCAGCAGGCTGGCGCGACCGATGATTTTGGAACATTTCTGCTCGGTGAACTCTTTACCGAACGTTGGCTCGTACTCTTCGCGCTTGGAGACCACAAACGAGGAGACGATAGGCGAGAAGTTGAAGGAGAAGACCATGATGGAGATACCCAGCCACACGGTGACCAGAATGCCGTCATGACCGGTGAAGGCGATATCGCTCAGGTTGACCTGGTCGATCACCGCCGAGTTCCAGTAAGGGATCAGCGACAGGGAAATCAGCACCAGGCTGGCGATAAACGGGAACACCAGGAAGCTCATGACCTTCACCATCAGGTCTTTACCAAACCAGATAACAAAGGCCATCAGCAGCAGCAGGAACAGCGCCACCACGCCGCGGTTCAGCGCGGGCAGCTGGAGCTGGTTTTCCCAGAAGGTCATAAAGGTGTTGGTAATGGTGACGCCATAAATCCACAGCAGCGGGCAAATGGCGAAGAAGTAGAGGAACGTGATCACCACCCCGCCGGTTTTACCGAAATGCTCTTCCACCGTTTCGGTGATGTTGCCGGAGACGTTGCTGCCGGACAAACACAAACGCGCCAGCGCGCGGTGGCAGTAAAACGCAATCGGGAATGCGAGAACCAGCATCAGCAGGATAGGGATTAATCCGCCAAAGCCTGCGCGAATGGGGAAGAACAGCACGCCTGCGCCAATGGCGGTACCAAACAGGCCAAGCGTCCAGGTGGTATCAGACTTACGCCAGGAGGACGTTTTTGTCTGGCCAACGATAATGCTTTCTGTGTTGCTCATAGGTCACCTTTATGCGTCAACGAAGCCGGTAATTTGGGAAACACGGGAGAGGTCGATATTGCCGCCGGAAATAATGCAGACGGTTTTGCGGCCCTGAATATAGTGGTCAAGTTTGCCGCTTAATAACGCAGCACAAGCCAGTGCGCCAGCGCCTTCCGTCACCACTTTATTTCGCTGAATAAGGGCAATCATGCTGTTGCGAATATCGTCTTCGCTCACCAGCACAATGTCATCGACCAGTTCACGAACGATTTCGAAGGTTAATTTCCCCGGACGAGAGACGTCGCAGCCGTCGGCTAACGTGCCGGTAACGCGATGGTTGGTTATTTCTCCTGCCTGCCAGGAGGCTGCCATTCCGTGCACGTTTTCAGACTGTACGCCGATAATATTAATGGTCGGATTGATGGATTTAATCGCCGTCGCAATCCCGGCAATTAATCCGCCGCCGCCGATAGGTACAATGACGTTATCCACGTCGTATAAATCTTCGAGAATTTCCAGGCCGATGGTGCCCTGCCCGGCAATCACTTTTGGATCATCGTAAGGCGGAATAAAAATACGCCCTTCCGTCTCAACGATTTCGCTCACTTTGGCGATGGTATCGTTGAAGTTCTCGCCGTGCAGCACCACTTCGGCGGAGTAGTCGCGGGTGGCGGCAACCTTGGATTTCGGTGCCCCCTTCGGCATCACCACTTTGCCGTCGATGCCGAGCATGGCGCAGGAGAGGGACACACCCTGCGCGTGGTTTCCCGCGGAGCAGGCGACAACGCCTTTGCGTTTTTCAGCGTCGGTCAGCGAGCTTAACTTGTTAAACGCGCCGCGGATCTTAAACGAGCCGGTACGCTGCATATTCTCAAATTTCAGGAATATTTCGCCCTTACAACGTTCGCTGAGATAATTCGAACGTGGCATACCGGTTTTATATATTTTTCCTGCCAGTCGTTTTCTGGCGTCCTGAATATCTTCAATCGTTACCGGGAGATCGTAGGTAATATGCATAATATCCTCGTTATAATAATTCATTCTTTTCAGGCAAAGTCAGGGTATCAGCGCGTTAACACGTTAACGCTCTGGGTGTTTTTAAAATGGGTACTAATTATTCATCGTCGTCTTTCGATATTCATCGACGAATATTGTTTTGCCAGCTCAACTAATACTGACGCCGATTTTTTAATCCTGTAATTTTTTGACCACACGGCGGCATAACGCGCCACGGGTAATTCATCTTCCACTGGCAGCACAATAAACTGGTCAGAACCGAACGGTGCAATCATGTCGCGGGGAATAACCGTCAGATAATCGGCATTCAGCACAAGGTTATAAATGGTGACGACGGAATCGGTCTGGACGATGTTTTCGATGCTGATGTGATTGTCTTGCAGGGTGGTCAGAAGTTCTTTGTAGTAGCCCATATCGGTTTGCGGCATCACCCACTGCTCGTGCGTGAGCGATGCCAGTGTCGTCGGGCCGGTGCACGTTCGCGTTTTGCTGGCGACCAGCACAAACTCGGACTCAAACAGCGGTTCGACGTGCAGATCCTGCAGCAGCATTTCATCACTCAGCGTGCCGATAGCGAAATCCAGACGACCGTCGCGAATGGCCGGAAGGAAAGAGGAGAGCTGGGCTTCATACATCGAGACGCGTGCTTTCGGGAACACTTCCTTAAATTTTTTGATCATTTCGGACAGGAAGGTGAAGCCGATCAGCGACGGGTAACCAAAGGAGACGTCCATAACGGTGCTGAAACTCAGGCTGTTAATCTCACTCACCATGTTTTTCATTTCGCGGGTGATGGACTCTGAGTACGAGAGCAGAACCTGGCCCGCAGCAGTGAGTTTTACGCCGGTGTTTTTACGCACCATCACTTCCACACCGAAGTAGGACTCAATATCGCTGATGATTTTGCTGACGGCGGGTTGCGTCAGACCCAGCTGTCTTGCTGCAGAACCTATGGAGCCACTTTTAATGACTTCCTGAAATACCACGAGGTGCTGTGTTTTCGGTAGAATAATAGTGTTCATAATATTCTGCACTTATTTCCCTATGACGGGGTGAATTCTACTCAATAATGTTTGAAGGGGTATGTGCTGTTACTCACAATTTGCTTTCCAGGCCCTTTATCACGCACAGCGAAAAACCATAAAAACGCTTACTTATCAAAGAAATAAATAGATACAAATATGCTACTACGCTGATATTGATCAACAAAAATAGCGGTAATAAATTTATTTTATGGCGATAACCCGGATAAATTTTACCATCCGGAAAAAATCAATAAAGGCGATATTTCAGGCAATTAAAGGCCAATAAATAACCGCTATTTGTTTGAAACATTCTTTCAATTTATCAAATTTTTCCGACGCGAATTTTCAGGCTGGCGGAAAAGAGTGGAATACGTCACATATTCACAGGAGAAATGTATTTGATTTCAATGTATGCATATCAAACGAGAAAAGTTTCGCGATCATTAAGATAACAATCATAACAAATTATCAATACTGAAAATCGCGATTTTTTTAGCGTGAAATTTTGTGATGACGATCGTCCGCAGACACAGGAGCGATACGGAAGGGGTAAAAACAGTGAAATGTGCTTAATGTCGCAAATATGAGAATTGATGTCGTTTGTCTGGTGCCGGGTGGCGCTGCGCTTACCCAGCCTACCCCCCCCTGAAAGCAAAAACCCCGCCGAAGCGGGGTTTTCTAAGAAGTTGAAGCTGACCGATAAGCCGGGTTCTGTCGTTGGACAGTCATTCATCTAGGCCAGCAATCGCTCACTGGCTCAAGCAGCCTACCCGGGTTCAGTACGGGCCGTACCATGTGAACCCCTATTTGGCCTTGCTCCGGGTGGAGTTTACCGTGCCACGGACTGTTACCAGCCGCGCGGTGCGCTCTTACCGCACCCTTTCACCCTTACCTGATCCCGCTTGCGCGGGCCATCGGCGGTTTGCTCTCTGTTGCACTGGTCGTGGGTTTCCCCCCCAGGCGTTACCTGGCACCCTGCCCTATGGAGCCCGGACTTTCCTCCCCTCCGCCCGTCTCCCCCGAAAGGGACGACGACGAAGCGGCGACTGTCTGGTCAGCTTCGGCGCGCAGTATAGAGGGTTTGCGCGCCGCTGTCACCCTCAGGTATGGGCAAGGCGTGATTAACGCGCCACTTCCACCTTCGCCAGTTTTTCGTAGTAGCATGCAATCGCGCTGTGATCGGCCGTGCCCAGGCCATCGGCACGCAGCGCCTGCATCATCTCCATGACCGCCGCGGTCAGCGGCAGCTGCGCGCCCACGCCGTGTGACGTATCCAGCGCGTTGGCCAGATCTTTGATATGCAGGTCGATGCGGAAACCGGGTTTGAAATTACGATCCATGACCATCGGCGCTTTGGCCTCCAGCACGGTACTGCCCGCCAGGCCACCGCGAATGGCCTGATAGACCAGGTCCGGGTTGACGCCCGCTTTGGTTGCCAGCGTCAGCGCTTCGGACATGGCGGCAATGTTCAGCGCCACAATCACTTGGTTTGCCAGCTTGGTCACGTTACCCGCCCCGATATCCCCGGTATGCACCACGGAGCCCGCCATCGCTTTCATCAGGTCGTAATATCTATCGAAAACGGCTTTATCACCGCCGACCATCACCGACAGCGTACCGTCTATCGCTTTCGGCTCACCGCCGCTGACCGGCGCGTCCAGCATATCGACGCCCTTTGCTTTTAGCGCCTCGCTGATTTCACGACTTGCGAGCGGCGCAATAGAGCTCATATCAATCAGCACCAGGCCCGGCTTCGCGCCATCGATAATGCCGTTTTCACCCAGCGCGACCTCTTTAACATGCGGTGAGTTTGGCAGCATGGTGATGATGACGTCGCACTGCTCGGCAATCGCTTTGGCTGTGGTGGCCGTTTCTGCGCCCGCCGCCATCACTTCCGCCACGGCCTGTGGATTATGATCGGATACCACCAGCGAGTAACCCGCTTTGATGAGGTTCTTACTCATTGGTTTACCCATGATCCCCAGGCCAATAAAACCCACTTTCAGCGTCATAATCTGTATCCTCAATGATGGTTATTTTTTAAAAGCGTCCGCTAATTTCTGCGTGGCCGAGCGGAATACGCCGAGGTCGCTGCCGACGGCAACAAACGTGGCTCCCCACTCCAGATAGCGACGGGCGTCCGCCTCAACCGGCGCCAGAATGCCGCACGGTTTGCCGTGTGCTTTGGCGCGGGCAAAGATGTGCTGGATCGCGCGCTGTACGTCAGGGTGGCTGGCATTGCCCAGATGGCCAAAGGCGGCAGCCAGATCGCTTGGGCCGACGAAGATACCGTCCACGCCGTTTGTGGCGGCAATCGCGTCGACGTTATCAACGCCCTGCTGGCTCTCGATCTGAACCAGAATGGTGATGTTGCTGTTGGACTGCGCGAAATAGTCCGGCACGGTGCCAAACATATTGGCGCGGTGCGAAACGGAGACGCCGCGGATCCCTTCCGGGGGGTAGCGCGTTGACGCAACGGCCAGCGCCGCTTGTTCTTCCGTCTCCACAAACGGGATCAGAAAGTTGTAGAAGCCGATATCCAGCAGACGCTTGATAATCACCGGCTCGTTGGTGGGTACACGCACCACCGGGGCGCTGTGGCTGCCTTTCAGCGCCATCAGCTGCGGAATAAACGTGCTGATATCGTTCGGCGCATGTTCGCCGTCCAGCACCAGCCAGTCGAAACCGGCCAGGCCCAGCACTTCGGTGCTGATTGGGTTTGCCAGCGCGGACCAGCAGCCAATCTGAATCTGGTGCGCCGCGAGGGCCGCTTTAAATTTATTCGGGAAGATATCGTTACTCATCGTATTTACCTTTTTATTCCGCAGCCTTTTCCAGTGTCATTTTATTTATTCATTCAGACACCGTGCCAGCATGATATTTATTATTCTGACGTATTCTGGCGTGATAAAATCGTCATTCAGTATAAGACGCCATCCGCGACCGCACATTGTTTTAATGCTCAGGTATTACGGCATATTTTGATAAAAATTTTTGCATATGCACAAAGCACTGGGCGCTAATGCACAGAATCAAGGATTACGGGTTCGGGAGCGATCGAGATCACATTTTAATATCCCCTATGCTGACATGCTTTATTTCTGAAAGCCGCGTATTTATTTCTACCATTAGAAAATTGGCTGAATTTATTATCAGACACTTTGCTGGAGAATAGTGAACAATGGCCGACATTGAAATTCGACAGGCATCGCCGACGGCGTTTTATATCAAAGTACACGACATCGATAATGTGGCGATTATTGTCAACGACAATGGCTTAAAAGCGGGCACTCGATTCCCGGACGGGCTGGAACTGATTGAGCATATTCCACAGGGACATAAAGTCGCCCTGGTGGATATCCCTGCTAATAGCGAAATCGTACGTTACGGTGAAGTCATCGGCTATGCCGTTCGCGCTATACCACAGGGTAGCTGGGTTGAGGAGTCGCTGGTGGCACTTCCAGAAGCGCCGCCGCTGAACACGCTTCCGCTGGCAACCCGCGTGCCGGAACCGCTTCCTCCGCTGGAGGGCTATACCTTCGAAGGCTACCGCAATGCGGACGGCAGCGTCGGCACCAAAAATCTGCTCGGTATTACCACCAGCGTGCACTGCGTGGCGGGCGTAGTGGATTACGTGGTGAAAATCATCGAACGCGATCTGCTGCCAAAATACCCGAACGTCGACGGCGTGGTGGGCCTGAACCACCTCTACGGCTGCGGCGTGGCGATTAACGCGCCCGCTGCCGTGGTGCCTATCCGGACCATCCACAATATCGCCCTCAACCCGAACTTTGGCGGCGAGGTGATGGTCATCGGCCTCGGCTGTGAAAAATTGCAGCCAGAACGCCTGCTGCAGGGTACCGAGGATGTCAAAGCCATCCCGGCAGACGAGGCCAGCATCGTGCGCCTGCAGGACGAACGCCACGTTGGTTTCCGCTCAATGGTCGATGACATTCTGCAGGTGGCAGAGCGACATCTGGACAAACTCAACCTCCGCCAGCGCGAAACGTGTCCGGCCTCGGAACTGGTCGTGGGCACCCAATGCGGCGGCAGCGATGCCTTCTCCGGCGTGACGGCCAACCCGGCGGTAGGCTATGCGTCCGATCTGTTTGTTCGCTGCGGCGCCACGGTGATGTTCTCCGAGGTGACCGAAGTGCGTGACGCCATCCATCTGCTTACGCCACGCGCCGTTAATGAAGAGGTCGGCAAGCGCCTGCTTGAGGAGATGGCCTGGTACGATAGCTATCTCGATATGGGCAAAACCGACCGCAGCGCCAACCCGTCTCCGGGGAACAAAAAAGGCGGCCTGGCGAACGTGGTGGAAAAAGCCCTTGGCTCCATTGCCAAATCCGGTCAGAGCGCCATTGCAGAAGTGCTCTCTCCGGGCCAGCGCCCGACGAAACGCGGCCTGATTTACGCGGCAACGCCGGCCAGCGATTTTGTCTGCGGCACGCAGCAGGTGGCATCCGGCATTACGGTACAGGTCTTTACCACCGGGCGCGGCACGCCGTACGGCCTGATGGCGGTGCCGGTGATTAAGATGGCGACCCGCACCGAGCTGGCAAACCGCTGGTATGACTTAATGGATATCAACGCGGGCACTATCGCCACCGGAGAAGAGAGTATTGAGGACGTGGGCTGGAAACTGTTCCACTTCATTCTGGATGTCGCCAGCGGACGGAAGAAAACCTTTTCGGATCAGTGGGGATTGCATAATCAGCTGGCGGTGTTTAACCCGGCACCGGTGACGTGACTTCCCGTCACCCAGCCCTCTCCCCCCAGGGGAGAGGGTAAAAAACCTTAAACCAACACCACCTCAATCCCGCTTTTTCGCAGCCCTTCCAGGCTCTCCGCCGGAATGCCTTCATCGACAATAATCATATCAATCCGTTGTGTATCAATGATTTTATGCAGGCTCGAGCGGTTAAATTTGCTGGAGTCCGTCACCACAATAATGCGTTCTGCCACCTCGCACATTTTGCGATTCAGACGGGCTTCGTCTTCGTTGTGCGTGCTCACGCCGCGGTCGAGATCGATGGCGTCAACGCCCAGGAACAGCAGGTCAAAATGGTAATTCTGTAGCGACTGTTCTGCCTGGTCACCGTAGAAAGATTGCGACTGACGGCGCAAATGTCCGCCGGTCATCAGCAGTTCCACCCCTTCCGCTTCCAGCAACGCATTCGCCACGTTCATCCCGTTGGTCATCGCGATGACGTCCGTGTGCTGACGCAGCATGCGGGCGATTTCAAACGTCGTGGTGCCGGAGTCCAGAATAATACGGTGCCCGGGTTTGACCAGCGCGGCAGCAGCCTGCGCGATACTGCGCTTCACCGCCGTATTCAGCGAGCTTTTATCCTCCACGGAAGGCTCAGCGCCCGGCATGTTGCCTTCGCAAATCAATGCCCCACCGTAAGCGCGAACGGCAATGCCCTGCTTCTCCAGGAACGCCAGGTCGTTGCGGATTGTTACCGTCGATACGCCGTACAGATGAGACAGATCGTTAACCTGTACGCTTCCCTGCGCCCGCAACCGCTGAATGATCTGCTCCCGCCTTTCACTGGTGCTGGTGATGCGCTTTTCCGCGGATGAATCGGTGCTGCTCATACGAGCTCCTTAATCAATATTCTTTCGTTTCATTTCGTTTTGCCTATTAAGGCCTTTCCTTTACGGGAATGCAAGCCCTGCATAGTGACGATACGCAAGCTGGCACCGCGCTGAAACCTTTCATTATGTTTCTTTTGTGAAACAGATCGGAAAACCATTATCTTTCGTTTTATTTTTAGATCACCATGATGCAGGATTAAATGAAACAAAACGAAAGATAAATATCATTACCATCCGAAATGGAGAGGAAAGTGAAACATCTGACAGAAATGGTGGAACACCATAAACGGGGGAATTCAAACGGGATTTACGCCGTCTGCTCCGCACATCCGCTGGTACTGGAAGCTGCAATTCGTTACGCTCATTCACATCGATCCCCGCTGTTGATCGAGGCCACCTCCAACCAGGTGGATCAGTTTGGTGGCTATACCGGCATGACGCCCGCTGATTTTCACGGGTTTGTCTGCCAGCTGGCCGAGTCGCTCGGTTTCCCGACGTCACAGCTGATCCTCGGCGGCGATCACCTGGGCCCTAACCGCTGGCAAAACCTGCCTGCGCAACAGGCGATGGCTAATGCCGACGATCTGATCAAAAGCTATGTTTCTGCCGGATTCAAAAAGATCCACCTCGACTGCAGCATGTCCTGCGCGGACGACCCGGTTCCCCTGACCGACGCGATCGTTGCCGGACGCGCCGCACGCCTGGCGAAGATTGCCGAAGCGACCTGTTGCGAGCAGTTTGGTGAATCCGATCTGGTCTACGTTATCGGCACGGAAGTGCCGGTTCCCGGTGGCGCGCACGAGACGCTCACCGAACTTGCCGTCACCACGCCAGACGCGGCCCGCGCCACGCTTGAAGCGCACCGCCACGCGTTCGAAAAGGAAGGCTTAAGCAACATCTGGCCGCGCATTATTGGCCTGGTGGTCCAGCCTGGCGTGGAGTTCGACCATGCGCACGTCTGCGACTATCAGCCGCAGAAAGCCGTTGCCCTGAGCAAAATGGTTGAAGCCTACGACACGCTGGTGTTTGAAGCACACTCCACCGACTACCAGACGCCGCAGGCGCTGCGAAAGCTGGTCAACGATCACTTTGCGATTCTGAAAGTTGGTCCTGCCCTGACCTTCGCCCTGCGCGAAGCGCTGTTCTCGCTGGCCGCCATAGAAGAGGAGCTGCTGCCGGCAAAAGCCAGCTCCGGCCTGCGTCACGTACTGGAAAACGTCATGCTCGACCGCCCGGAATACTGGCAAAGCCATTACCACGGTGACGGCAACGCGCGTCGCCTGGCGCGCGGCTACAGCTACTCTGACCGCGTGCGCTACTACTGGCCGGACGGTCAGATTGACGACGCCTTTGAACGCCTGGTGCGTAACCTGGCAGACGAGCCCATTCCGCTGCCGCTGATCAGCCAGTACCTGCCGCTGCAGTACGGGAAAGTTCGCGAGGGCGCTCTCAAGTCAACGCCACGGGAACTCATCATTGACCACATTCAGGACATACTCCAGCAGTACCACGCCGCCTGCGAAGGCGTAACAACGCAAAACGCATAATAAAAAGAGGAAAGCGCTATGCCAAACATTGTCTTATGCCGCATTGATGAACGCCTGATCCACGGTCAGGTGGGCGTGCAGTGGGTGGGGTTTGCGGGGGCAAACCTGGTACTCGTCGCCAACGATGAGGTGGCTGAAGATCCGGTTCAACAGAACCTGATGGAGATGGTGCTAGCGGAAGGGATCGCCGTGCGCTTCTGGTCGCTGCAAAAAGTGATCGACAACATTCACCGCGCCGCTGACCGCCAGAAAATCCTGCTGGTCTGCAAATCACCCGCCGATTTTCTGAAGCTAGTTGAGGGCGGCGTGCCCATCACCCGTATCAACGTCGGAAACATGCACTACGCCAGTGGCAAACAACAAATTGCCAAAACGGTCTCTGTCGACGCGAACGATATCGCCGCGTTCAACGGCCTGAAAGCAGCCGGTGTGGAATGCTTCGTTCAGGGTGTTCCAACAGAAACTGCTTTGGACCTCTTTAAACTGCTCTGAGGGATTCACAATGGAAATCAGTCTGTTGCAGGCGCTGGGGTTGGGCATACTCGCCTTTATCGCCGGTCTGGATATGTTTAACGGGTTAACGCACATGCACCGCCCGGTGGTGCTCGGGCCGCTGGTCGGCCTGATTCTGGGCGATCTGCACACCGGCATTTTGACCGGCGGTACGTTAGAGCTGGTCTGGATGGGGCTGGCCCCGCTCGCCGGTGCCCAGCCGCCTAACGTCATTATCGGCACCATCGTGGGTACCGCATTTGCCATCAGCACCGGCGTGAAGCCAGAAGTCGCGGTTGGCGTCGCCGTCCCGTTTGCCGTTGCGGTTCAAATGGGGATTACGTTCCTCTTCTCGGTGATGTCCGGCGTGATGTCACGCTGCGATCGCATGGCGGCCAATGCAGATACTCACGGTATTGAACGGGTTAACTATCTTGCGCTGCTGGCGCTCGGCATCTTCTATTTTCTGTGCGCGTTCCTGCCGATCTACTTCGGTGCGGAACATGCGAAAACCGCCATTGATGTTCTGCCAGCACGGTTGATTGACGGCCTCGGCGTCGCGGGCGGCATCATGCCAGCCATCGGCTTCGCCGTGCTGCTGAAGATCATGATGAAAAACGTCTACATCCCTTACTTCATTATCGGTTTTGTCGCCGCCGCCTGGCTCAAGCTTCCGGTGCTGGCGATTGCGGCGGCCGCGCTGGCGATGGCGCTGATCGACCTGATGCGTAAATCACCTGAGCCGACGGCTCCAGTAGCCCAGAAAGAGGAATTCGAAGATGGCATCTAACCAAACCACCCTGCCGGACGTGTCTGAACGCGAAGAGACGCTGCTGACCGGCGTGAATGAAAACGTCTACGAAGACCAGAGCATCGGTGCCGAGCTGACGAAAAAGGATATTAACCGCGTGGCCTGGCGTTCCATGCTGCTGCAGGCCTCGTTTAACTACGAACGTATGCAGGCCTCCGGCTGGCTATACGGGTTGCTGCCCGCGTTGAAAAAGATCCACACCAACAAGCGGGACCTGGCGCGGGCGATGAAAGGTCATATGGGCTTCTTTAACACCCACCCGTTCCTGGTGACCTTTGTTATCGGCATCATTCTGGCGATGGAGCGTTCCAAGCAGGATGTGAACAGCATCCAGAGCACCAAAATTGCCGTCGGCGCGCCGCTCGGCGGTATTGGCGATGCCATGTTCTGGCTAACCCTGCTGCCCATCTGCGGTGGTATCGGCGCCAGCCTGGCGCTGCAAGGGTCGATTCTGGGGGCCGTGGTCTTTATCGTGCTGTTTAACGTGGTGCACCTCGGCCTGCGTTTTGGCCTGGCGCACTACGCTTACCGGATGGGTGTGGCGGCCATCCCGCTGATTAAAGCCAACACCAAAAAGGTCGGCCACGCGGCGTCTATCGTCGGGATGACGGTGATCGGCGCGCTGGTGGCAACCTACGTCCGCCTCAATACGACGCTTGAAATCAAGGCGGGTGATGCCGTTGTCAAACTGCAGGCCGACGTTATCGACAAGCTGATGCCCGCGTTCCTGCCGCTGGTCTACACCCTGACCATGTTCTGGCTGGTGCGCCGCGGCTGGAGCCCGCTGCGGCTGATTGGTATCACCGTGCTGCTGGGCGTTGTCGGTAAATTCTGTCACTTCCTGTAAAAGCAAAGAGGTTGCGATGTTAGGCATTATTTTGACGGGTCACGGCGGGTTTGCCAGCGGGCTTGAGCAGGCGATGAAGCAGATCCTCGGCGAACAGCCGCAGTTTATCGCCATCGATTTTCCTGAAACGTCCACCACCGCGCGGCTGACCGCTCAGCTTGAGCAGGCGGTGAGCGAACTCGATGCAGAGCACGATGTTGTGTTTCTCACCGATTTGCTCGGCGGCACGCCGTTTCGCGTGGCATCGACGCTCGCCATGAAACGGCCGGGCAGTGAAGTGATCACCGGCACCAACCTGCAGCTGCTGCTGGAGATGGTGCTGGAGCGCGACGGATTAAGCAGTGAAGCATTTCGTCTGCAGGCACTGGAGTGCGGGCACCGCGGCCTGACGAGCCTCGTAGACGAGCTGGGACGCTGTCGCGAGGAAGCCCCTGCCGAGGAAGGGATATGAGCCAGCTGCTGCGCGCGAGGCGGGTGCTTACCGAACAGGGCTGGCTGGATGACCACCAGCTACGCATTGAAAACGGCGTGATTGCGGCTATTGAGCCTGTCCCGGCAGGCGTGACGTCGCGCGATGCAGAGCTGCTCTGCCCGGCGTATATCGATACGCACGTCCACGGCGGCGCGGGCGTGGACGTGATGGATGATGCGCCTGACGTGCTGGATATTCTCGCGATGCATAAAGCGCGCGAAGGCGTGGGCGCCTTTTTACCCACAACCGTGACCGCGCCGCTGGAGACTATCCACGGCGCGCTCGCGCGAATCGCCCGGCGCGCTCAGTCGGGCGGCCCCGGGGCGCAGATCCTGGGCAGCTACCTGGAAGGACCGTACTTTACGCCGCAGAACAAAGGGGCGCACCCGCCCGAGTTATTCCGGGAACTGAATATCACGGAGCTGGATGCACTGATCGACGTCTCGCATAACACGTTGCGGGTAGTGGCGCTCGCGCCAGAAAAACCCGGCGCGCTGCAGGCGATCCACCATCTTAAACAGCGCGGTTTACGCGTGATGCTGGGCCACAGCGCTGCCACGTACCGGCAAACACTCGCCGCGTTTGATGCGGGTGCCGACGGGCTGGTTCACTGCTACAACGGCATGACGGGGCTGCACCACAGAGAGCCCGGCATGGTCGGTGCAGGGCTGACGGACAAACGGGCGTGGCTGGAGCTAATTGCCGACGGCCACCACGTCCATCCTGGGGCGATGCGCCTATGCTGTTGCTGCGCGCAGGATCGCGTGGTGCTGATTACCGATGCCATGCAGGCGGCAGGTATGCCGGACGGACGGTACACGCTCTGTGGTGAAGAGGTCTCAATGCAAAACGGCGTGGTTCGAACCGGCTCCGGCGGGCTGGCTGGTAGCACGCTGTCGCTGGATGCCGCGGTCAGGAATATGGTGGAGCACACGGGCGTAACCGCCGAAGACGCTATCCATATGGCCTCGCTACACCCTGCCCGGCTGCTGGGCGTTGACGGTCAGCTCGGATCCTTAGCCCCGGGTAAACACGCCAATATCATTGCGCTGGACGGGGGTTTGCACCTCCAGCAGATCTGGATTCAGGGCCAGGCTCTCCCCCTTTAGCCCTTTCATTGTGTCTCCTGTTGGCCTTACGGCACCCGATCGTAAGGCCTTTCTTTTCCTTTCCTTAAATTTTCCCTTTCCTTTCACGATCACACTTTTCGTTTTATTTCTTTTCTTTCATTGAAGTTTCGATTTCTTTTCTATAGATTTTATTTAACTGCTAAAGTGAACAAGTGAAACGAAACGAAAGATAGCGACACGATTGCCAGCGTCTGATGTGGAATTCACACGACTAAGGACTGAGTTATGCCACAAACTACTACCGCCGCAACCGGCACCTGGACCGAGGAAGAGATCCGCCAGCAGCCTGCCAGCTGGATCCGCTCGCTCAACAATATCGATAGCCTGCGCTCTTCGATCGACAGCTTCCTGACGCCGCTGCTGCGCAAGCACGATCTACGGATCGTCCTGACCGGCGCGGGCACGTCCGCCTTTATCGGCGATATCGTTTCTCCCTGGCTCGCGAGCTACACCGGGAAAAACTTCACTGCCGTCCCGACAACCGATCTGGTCACGAACCCGATGGACTACTTCAGCCCTGCGCATCCGCTGCTGCTGGTTTCGTTTGCCCGCTCCGGCAACAGCCCGGAAAGCGTCGCAGCCGTCGAGCTGGCAAACCAGTTCGTGCCGGAGTGCTACCACCTGTCGATCACCTGTAACGAGGCCGGAAGCCTGTACCAGACCGCCGTCGACAGCGATAACGCTTATGCCCTGCTGATGCCTGCCGAAACGCACGATCGCGGGTTCGCGATGACCAGCAGCATCACCACCATGATGGCGAGCTGTCTGGCCGTATTCGCCCCGGAAACGATCAACAGTCACACCTTCCGCGACGTGGCCGATCGCTGTCAGGCGATCCTCACCTCGCTCGGCGATTTCAGCCACGGCGTCTTTGGCAATGAAGCGTGGAAACGCGTCGTCTATCTGGGAAGCGGCGGCCTGCAGGGCGCGGCGCGCGAATCGGCGCTGAAGGTGCTGGAGCTGACGGCGGGCAAGCTGGCGGCATTCTACGATTCCCCCACCGGTTTCCGTCACGGGCCGAAGTCTCTGGTGGATGACGAAACGCTGGTGGTGGTGTTCATCTCCAGCCATCCGTATACGCGTCAGTACGATCTGGATCTGCTGGCCGAGCTGCGCCGCGATCGCCAGGCTATGCGCGTCGTCGCCATCGCCGCTGAAAACGATCCGGCCATTGAAGCGGGGCCGCATATTCTCCTGCCGCCTTCCCGTCCGTTTAGCGATATGGAACAGGCGTTCTGCTTCCTGATCTATGCCCAGGTCTTTGCACTCACCCAGTCGCTCAGCGTAGGCAATACGCCCGATACGCCATCCGCCAGCGGGACGGTCAACCGCGTGGTGCAGGGCGTTGTTATTCATCCGTGGCAGGCTTAAGAGGATCTGATTATGAGTATTATCTCGACGAAATATCTTCTGCTGGACGCGCAGGCAAAAGGCTACGCCGTTCCGGCGTTCAACATTCACAACGCGGAGACGATCCAGGCGATCCTCGAAGTGTGCAGCGAAATGCGATCGCCGGTGATCCTCGCGGGCACGCCGGGCACCTTTAAGCATATTGCGCTGGAAGAGATCTACGCCCTGTGCAGCGCGTACTCCCACACCTACGACATGCCGCTGGCGCTGCACCTCGATCACCACGAATCGCTGGACGATATTCGCCGCAAGGTCAACGCGGGCGTGCGCAGCGCGATGATCGACGGCAGCCACTATCCGTTTGAACAAAACGTGAAGCTGGTGAAGTCGGTGGTCGATTTCTGCCACCTCAACGACTGCAGCGTCGAAGCCGAGCTGGGCCGCCTGGGCGGCGTGGAAGATGACATGAGCGTGGACGCCGAAAGCGCTTTCCTTACCGATCCGCAGGAGGCGAAACGCTTCGTCGAACTGACCGGCGTCGACAGCCTTGCCGTCGCCATCGGCACCGCGCACGGCCTGTATACCAAGCGCCCAAAAATCGACTTCCAGCGGCTGGCAGAAATTCGCGAAGTGGTCACGGTGCCGCTGGTGCTGCACGGCGCGAGCGATGTGCCGGATGAGGATGTGCGTCGCACCATCGAACTGGGCGTGTGCAAAGTCAACGTGGCCACCGAACTGAAAATTGCCTTCTCTGACGCGGTTAAAGCCTGGTTTGCCGAAAACCCGCAGGGTAACGATCCGCGCTTCTATATGCGGGTCGGCATGGACGCCATGAAAGAGGTGGTCAGGAGCAAGATCGCCGTTTGCGGCTCGGCAAACCGATTGCTGCTTCCGGCTGAAGCCTGATTAAAAAGGAGCTTACGCTGATGAAAAAAATCTTCGCACTCTCAGTGCTGGCCCTGTGCGTTTCCCATAGCGCGGCGGCGGCGAACTACGCGCTCAATAACGACAATATTGCCCTCTCGTTTGATGACGCAAACTCAACGGTAGTGGTTAAGGATAATAAGGCTAACCATCCGCTCACGCCGCAGGAGCTGTTCTTTCTGACGCTGCCGGATGAGACAAAAATCCTCACTGCTGATTTCACCATCAAGCACGTCGAAAAGCAGGACAACGCAATTGTCATCGACTTTACCCATCCGGACTTTAACGTGACGGTGAAGCTAAACCTGGTGAAGGGAAAATACGCCAGCATCGACTACACCATTGCCGCAGTCGGCCAGCCGCGAGACGTGGCGAAAATCACCTTCTTCCCGACCAAAAAACAGTCTCAGGCCCCCTATGTCGACGGAGCAATTAACAGCTCGCCGATCGTTGCTGACTCATTCTTTATTTTGCCGGACAAGCCCATCGTTAACACTTACGCCTATGAAGCGACCACTAATCTCAACGTAGAACTGAAAACGCCGATCCAGCCAGAGTCGCCGGTCAGCTTTACCACCTGGTTCGGCACTTTCCCGGAAATCAGCCAGCTGCGCCGCAGCGTGAACCAGTTTATTGATGCCGTTCGTCCGCGACCGTACAAGCCTTATCTGCACTACAACAGCTGGATGGATATCGGCTTTTTCAATCCGTACACCGAGCAGGATGTGCTGGGGCGGATGGACGAGTGGAATAAGGAGTTTATTACCGGACGCGGCGTGGCGCTGGACGCCTTCCTGCTGGACGACGGATGGGACGACCTTACCGGGCGCTGGCTATTTGGCCCGGCATTCAGCAACGGTTTTGGCAAGGTTCGGGAAAAAGCCGACAGCCTGCACAGCTCGGTTGGACTGTGGCTCTCACCGTGGGGAGGCTACAACAAGCCGCGCGACGTTCGCGTCTCGCATGCAAAAGAGTATGGGTTCGAAACCGTCGACGGGAAGCTGGCGCTGTCAGGGCCGAACTACTTTAAGAACTTCAATGAGCAGATCGTTAAGCTAATCAAAAACGAACACATTACCTCATTCAAGCTGGACGGGATGGGTAATGCCAACGCGCACATCCAGGGCAGCCCGTATGCCTCGGATTTTGACGCCTCCATCGCCCTGCTGCACAACATGCGCAGCGCCAACCCGAATCTGTTTATCAACCTGACGACAGGTACCAACGCCAGCCCGTCCTGGCTGTTCTATGCCGATTCTATCTGGCGCCAGGGCGATGACATCAACCTGTACGGCCCCGGCACGCCGGTGCAGCAGTGGATGACCTACCGCGATGCGGAAACGTACCGCTCCATTGTGCGCAAAGGCCCGCTGTTCCCGCTGAACTCGCTGATGTACCACGGGATCGTCAGCGCGGAAAACGCCTATTACGGGCTGGAGAAAGTGCAAACGGACAGCGATTTTGCCGACCAGGTCTGGAGCTACTTCGCCACCGGCACGCAGTTGCAGGAGCTGTATATCACCCCGTCAATGCTGAACAAGGCGAAGTGGGATACCCTGGCGCAGGCGGCGAAGTGGTCGCGGGATAACGCCAGCGTGCTGGTGGATACGCACTGGATTGGTGGTGATCCAACCGCACTGCAGGTTTACGGCTGGGCATCCTGGGGCAAGGACAAAGCGATTCTCGGCTTGCGTAACCCGTCGGATAAGCCGCAAAGCTACTTCCTGGATTTAGCGAAAGATTTCGAAGTCCCGACAGGAAATTCGGCGCAGTTTAGTCTGAAAGCGGTGTATGGCCGTAACTCAACCGTACCGGAGGCGTACAAAAATGCGGTGGTGATTACACTGCAGCCGCTGGAAACGCTGGTGTTTGAGGCGATGCCAGTTAACTAAAAGGTGTATCAAGATCTGTAGGCCGGGTAAGGCGCAGCCGCCACCCGGCAAAACAGGCGTCAGGGACTTACTCCCCCTGCTGCTCCAGCGCATACTTATACAGCGCATTTTTCTTCACGCCGTGAATTTCTGCCGCCAGCGCAGCGGCTTTCTTCAGCGGCAGTTCCGCCTGCAGCAGCGCCAGCGTACGCAGCGCATCGGCTGGAAGCGCGTCTTCTTCCGCCTTGTGCCCTTCGACAATCACCACCATTTCGCCCTTGCGGCGGTTTTCGTCTTCCTTCACCCACGCCAGCAGTTCACCCACCGGCGCGCCGTGGATCGTTTCCCAGGTTTTGGTCAGCTCGCGCGCCAGCACCACGTAGCGGGCTTCTCCCCAGACGGTCACCATATCTTCCAGGCTCTCCAGCAGGCGGTGCGTGGATTCGTAGAAAATCAGGGTGCGCGGTTCCGCTTCCAGGTCTTTTAAGACGTCGCGGCGGCCTTTGGATTTGGCAGGCAGGAAACCTTCATAGCAGAAACGGTCAGACGGCAGACCTGCGGCGCTCAGCGCAGCAATGGCAGCGCATGGACCCGGCAGTGGCACAACGCGAATACCGGCTTCGCGACAGGTACGCACCAGGTGATAGCCCGGATCGTTGATCAGCGGCGTACCGGCGTCGGAGACCAGGGCGATGTTCTGCCCCTCTTTCAGCTTCGCCACCAGCGTTTCGGCTTTTTGTTGCTCATTGTGATCGTGCAGAGCGAACAAACGGGCGTTAATCGCGAAATGTTGCAGCAGCAGGCCAGTGTGGCGGGTATCTTCAGCAGCAATTAAATCAACAGCTTGCAGTACGGTGAGCGCACGTTGGGTAATATCAGACAAATTCCCGATAGGAGTAGGTACAATATAAAGCTGGCCTTGAGAATTATCTGCCGTTTCGTGTTGTTTCATTGTTTCGTCCGTATTGCCGATTTAATATTGAGCATTGCGTAAAAAAAATCACTGGATACAGTATGGTACCGTTAACGTTTCTTCGAAAAAAAGCCACGCGCAGCGTGCCGCTTCTGCTGGCAGCCCTGATCTTTGCAGGCTGTGGCACCCAGGCACCTGACCAGAGCACCGCCCATCTCCAGGGTTCTGCTCAGGCTGATTCTGGCTTTTATCTGCAACAAATGTCGCAGAGTTCAAATGATACCAAGACCAACTGGCAATTACTCGCCATTCGTGCACTGCTGAAAGAGGGTAAAACCCAGCGGGCAGCCGAACTGTTTAACCAGTTGCCAAAAGATCTTAACGACGCCCAGCGTCGTGAGCAGAGCCTGCTCTCTGCCGAGCTGAAAGTCGCGCTGAAAGATTACGCCGCCGCGAAGAAGATCCTCGGGGATATTGACGTGAGCGCGCTGGATAAAAATCAGCAGGCACGCTTCTGGCAGGCGGGCATTACCGCTGAGCAGGGACGCCCTTCGCTGAACTTGCTCCGCGCGCTCGTCGCGCAAGAGCCGCTGCTTGGCGGTGCCGATAAGCAGAAAAATATCGATGCCACCTGGCAAGCGCTGGCTTCGATGACGCAGGAACAGGCGCAGGCGCTGGTCATCAACGCCGATGAAAACGTCCTGCAGGGCTGGCTGGATCTGCAGCAGATGTGGTTTAACAACCGCAGCGATCCAAAGATGCTGAAAGCCGGTATTACGGACTGGCAGACGCGCTACCCGCAAAACCCGGGCGCGAAAATGCTGCCAACCCAGCTAGTGAACGTGCAGAACTTTAAGCCTGCGTCTACCAGCAAAATCGCTCTGCTGCTGCCGCTCAACGGCCAGGCGGCGGTGTTTGGCCGTACCATTCAGCAGGGCTTTGAAGCGGCGAAAAACGGCACCACCCCGGTAACCGGCAGCGCGGTTCCTGCGCAGGCGGCTCAGGCGGCTAACGTGAATGATGTTGTCAGCCCGTCTGCCGCAGAGACCAGCGACCTGACCACGGCGCAAGCGCCGGCGCAGGGCACGATGCAAAACCCGGTGACGGCTCCGACGACGCCGCCAGCTACAGCGGCACCGGCTACTACAGCACCTGCGACTCAGGCTCCGGCTCCGGCCGAGACGCAAGCGGCACCTGCACCTGTCACAACAGCAGAGCAACCTCAACAGCAGCCTGCGCAACCCGCGGCCCAACCTGCCGCGCAGCCGCAGGCCGTGGCAACCACCAGCGCCAATCCGGGCGCTGAGTTGAAAATCTACGACACCAGTTCGCAGCCGCTTGATCAGGTGCTGGCGCAGGTTCAACAGGACGGGGCGAGCATCGTTGTCGGTCCGCTGCTGAAAAACAACGTGGAAGAGCTGATGAAGAGCAATACCACGCTGAACGTGCTGGCGCTCAACCAGCCGGAGCAGGTTCAGAACCGGGCCAATATTTGCTACTTCGCGCTCTCTCCTGAAGATGAAGCCCGCGATGCGGCGCGTCATATTCACGAGCAGGGTAAGCAGGCTCCGCTGCTGCTCATCCCACGCAGCGCGCTGGGCGATCGCGTGGCCAATGCCTTTGCCGATGAGTGGCAGAAGCTGGGCGGCGGCGTGGTGCTGCAGCAGAAATTCGGTTCCGTCTCTGAACTGCGCGCGGGCGTAAACGGCGGGGCGGGCATCGCGCTTAACGGCAGTCCTGTCACCGCGAGCCTGCCACAGCAGCAGGGCGTGACGATTGGCGGCCTGACGATCCCTGCCCCACCTACCGACGCGCAGATCAGCGGTGGCGGTAAAGTGGATGCGGCCTATATCGTTGCCACGCCGCAGGAGATCGCCTTTATCAAACCGATGATCGCGATGCGTAACGGCAGCCAGAGCGGCGCAACGCTCTACGCCAGCTCCCGCAGCGCGCAGGGCACCGCAGGGCCGGATTTCCGTCTGGAAATGGACGGTCTGCAGTACAGCGAAATCCCGATGCTGGCCGGCAGCAACCCGGCGCTGATGCAGCAGGCGCTGAGTACCGTACGTAACGATTATTCGCTGGCCCGTCTGTATGCGATGGGTGTCGATGCATGGGCGCTGGCGAACCACTTTACCCAGATGCGTCAGGTGCCGGGCTTTGAGCTTAACGGCAACACCGGCGATCTGACCGCGACTCAGGACTGCGTGATCAACAGGAAGTTATCATGGCTCAAATACCAGCAGGGGCAGATCGTCCCGGCCAGTTAAGCCGCAAACAGACCGGCGATGCGTGGGAGTTAAAGGCGCGTCGCTGGCTTGAAGGCAAAGGACTGCGCTTTATTGCCGCTAACGTCCGCGGGCGCGGCGGCGAAATTGATCTGATCATGAAAGACGGTCAGGTCATCGTGTTTGTAGAAGTCCGCTTTCGACAGTCCTCCCGTTTTGGCGGTGCTGCCGCCAGCGTGACGCTCGCCAAACAACATAAATTATTACAGACTGCCCACTTGTGGCTTGCCCGCCATAATGGGAGCTTTGATACTGTGGATTGCCGGTTCGATGTGATAGCCTTCACCGGAAATGAGATCGAATGGCTTAAAAACGCTTTTGGCGAAGACGCATAATTAGGATTTAAAAGGGATAACGTGCTCGAAAGAATTAAAGTGTGCTTCACAGAAAGCATCCAGACTCAGATTGCCGCGGCGGAAGCCCTTCCGGATGCTATCTCGCGTGCCGCAATGACGCTGGTGCAATCCCTGCTTAATGGCAACAAAATCCTCTGTTGTGGCAACGGCACGTCAGCCGCCAACGCACAGCATTTTGCTGCCAGCATGATCAATCGCTTTGAAACAGAACGCCCGAGTTTACCCGCCATTGCACTTAATACCGATAATGTGGTCTTAACGGCGATTGCTAACGATCGTCTGCATGACGAAATTTACGCAAAGCAGGTGCGAGCCCTGGGTCATGCCGGAGATGTGCTGCTGGCCATCTCCACGCGCGGCAATAGCCGGGATATTGTCAAAGCCGTTGAAGCCGCCGTCACCCGCGACATGACCATCGTGGCCTTAACCGGCTATGACGGGGGTGAGCTGGCGGGTCTGCTTGGGCCGCAGGATGTGGAAATCCGCATTCCTTCTCACCGGAGCGCGCGTATTCAGGAAATGCATATGCTCACGGTGAACTGCTTATGTGACTTGATCGATAACACGCTTTTCCCTCACCAGGATGATTAAGGAGTTCTTATGAAGGCTTTATCGACCCTCGCAGTCCTTATGTCTGCATTACTGCTTCAGGGATGTATCGCTGCGGCCGTTGTGGGTACCGCCGCGGTAGGCACCAAAGCGGCAACCGATCCGCGCTCTGTGGGGACACAGGTGGATGACGGTACGCTGGAGCTGCGCGTCAACAGTGCGCTGTCGAAAGACGAACAGATCAAGAAAGAGGCGCGTATTAACGTGACGGCTTACCAGGGCAAAGTGCTGCTGGCAGGCCAGGCGCCGAATATGGAACTCGCCTCTCGTGCGAAACAAATCGCAATGGGCGTTGAAGGAACCACAGAGGTGTTTAACGAAGTGCGTCAGGGCAAGCCAATTGGTTTAGGTGATGCCTCTTCCGATACCTGGATCACCACCAAAGTGCGTTCCCAGCTTCTCGGCTCGGACCAGGTGAAATCCTCCAACGTGAAAGTGACGACGGAAAACGGCGAAGTGTTCCTGCTGGGTCTGGTGACCGACCGTGAAGGGAAAGCGGCGGCCGATATCGCCAGCCGGGTGAGCGGCGTGAAGCACGTCACCACTGCGTTTACTTACATTAAATAAAAAAAATCCCCTCACTTGAGGGGATTTTTTTGTAGGCCCGGTAAGCGTAGCGCCACCGGGCGTTTTTCACAGAAGCGCAATACTTCCCACCATAATCCCGCTCAACGCCACCAGCCCTGCGGTCAGCCAGAGCGCTTTCGCCGGGAATGACTTACGCAGCATAATCAGCGACGGCAGGCTGATCGCCGGCAGCGTAATCAGCAGCGCCAGCGCCGGCGCGGTGCCCATGCCGGCCAGCATCATGGTCTGAACAATCGGGATCTCCGCCGCCGTTGGGATCACAAACAGGCAGCCTGCAACGGCCATCGCAATGACCCACATCAGCGTGTTGTCGATAGCGCCATCCGCATGCGGGAAGAGCCAGACGCGCGCCGCCCCCAGAACCAGTACCGCCAGGATATAGACCGGGATGGTGCTCCAGAAAAGTTGCCATAGCGCCCTGCCCCAGCGCGCAAAGAAGCCCCCCTGCTGCTCGCTGACGTCCAGCTCAACGGCTGCGGGTTCTTCGGCAGTATCCTTCACCAGTTTTTGCACCAGCGTCGCCACCACCAGCACGGTCAGCAGTCCGGCGACCAGACGGATGAACGCGAAATGCCAGCCCAGGACAAAGCCCATAAACACCAGCGTCGCCGGGTTGAGCAGCGGGTTGCCCATCCAGAACGCCAGCGCGCCGCCCATTGACACGCGCTGGCGGCGCATCCCTGCCGCCACGGGCGCGGCACAGCAGGAGCACATCATGCCCGGCAGGGAGAAAATCGTCCCCAGCAGCGTGCCCTGAAAGCGCGGCTGGCCCAGGGTTTTCACCAGCCAGTTACGCGGGATAAGCACCTGAATCAGCGACCCCAGAATGACGCCTAAAACGGCGGCTTTCCAGACGGCAAGGAAGTAGACCATGGCATAGTCCCACGCCGCCTGCAGCGGGCTGGACTCAGCCTGAGCGAGAATAGATTTACCGATGCTGTGCGTTTCGGCGGCGGTGAAGGCTTTGCCGTAGTACGGCTGCCATTTCACGTACCAGAGGCCAACAATGACCACGAGAAAGAAGAGTGCGGGCTTCCACCATTGAACAGGTGTTGCCGCCTGAGATGAAGACTGACCAGTCATAGCATTCCCCGGAGAGTATTAGGTTATTAGCCGGGGGAGTTTACGCCTCGCCCTGCGCGATTTCACGCAGTTTTGCCGAAGGGATAATGTTTACGCCCGCTTTCGACGGGGCCAGTCCCTCTTTTAACATCGCCCGCGCGACGTCCCGCGCCTCGATGGCCTTCCAGTTGCCGGGAAGGATGCGAAACAGCGGGGCCAGTATCGACTCGTTAAAGCGGCGTTCGTCCCGGTGGCCGATCAGCATCGAAGGGCGCACAATCGTCAGCTGCTCCCATTTCTGCGCAATCAGCGCATCCTCCATCTTGCCCTTCACCTTGTTGTAGAAGAAAGGCGATCCGGCATTAGCGCCCAGCGCGCTGACCACCAGAAAATGTTTGGCCCCCAGCTTTTTCGCCGTAAGCGCGGTGTCCACCACCAGCGTATAGTCGGCGTGGATAAATGCCTCTTTGCTGCCCGCCTCCCGTCGCGTGGTGCCCAGACAGCAAAAGGCGATATCAATAGGATCCTGGACCTGCGCCAGCGCGTCCGTCAGCTGAGGATCGTGCGGATTAAAGACGCCAGATAAATCTGCCAGCGGTCGACGCGTCGGGGCGGCGATATAGTTCACGCGGCGATCCTGAATCAGCAGCCGCAGCAGATGATCGCCCACTAACCCGGTAGCCCCGGTAATCAATACCTGACTCATCGTATCCCCTTTACAGAATTGTCCGTTTGCGAACTCAGCGTCGTCGACCACACTTAGAAGTCTGTTACAGGTAAGTATTTACCACAAGCGGAGAAAAATCAGTCTGAAGCCAAAACAACGGAGGAAGCATGGGCAAGAAAATCGCAGTCTTGATTACCGACGAGTTTGAAGATTCAGAATTCACCTCGCCTGCAGAGGCGTTCCGCAAGGCAGGACATGAGGTCATCACCATTGAGAAAGAGGCGGGCAAAACGGTGACAGGTCATAAGGGCGAGGCGACCGTAACCATTGATGAGACTATCGATAACGTTAGCCCCTCAGATTTCGACGCCCTGCTGTTACCCGGTGGCCATTCCCCGGATTCCCTGCGCGGGGACGAACGCTTCGTGACCTTTACCCGGGACTTTGTCTCTACCGGCAAACCGGTCTTTGCCATCTGTCACGGTCCGCAGCTCCTTATCAGCGCGGAGGTTGTACGCGGGCGTAAGCTCACGGCGGTGAAACCGATCGTTATCGATCTGAAAAATGCGGGCGCCGAGTTTTACGATCAGGAAGTGGTCAACGACAAAGATCAGCTGATCACCAGCCGTACTCCGGACGATCTCCCGGCGTTTAACCGCGAAGCGCTACGCCTGCTCGGCGCGTAACCAGTGCAGCTTCTTGCCAAAGCCCAGGGTGTTGTCGGTAAATTTCAGCTCATCGAGGCGGATTTCCCACACCGGGGCTTTTAGCGCAGCGGCAACGGGAAAGCGGCGCGTGTAGAGCTTACGGCGCGCGTCGCTCTCTTCGCCATCCAGACGACGGATCTCCCCTTTGAACTGCACGCCGCGGATCAGCGCGACCGTTTTCGGCTGGCCATTCACCGTGCCTGCGACCTTCGCCTGCAGGCCGGTCATCTGCGCATGACGCGTTTTGTCTTCGCTCATGACATAAAACGCGACGCGCTCCGGATCGTAGTAGTAAAACGCGTTAGCGCACCACATCTCCCCCTCGTCATAGACGCACCAGGTGACAACATGCTGCTTCGCCAGCCAGCGGTTAATGGTGGCCAGTGTTTCCATTTTCGTTCTCTCTCATGCTATGGTGCGTTCACCTTAACATACTGAATCTGTTTACCGTGTGCTGGTTTCTCTATCTTGTCCGAACCGCCGATAACGCACTCTACACCGGGATCACCACCGATGTGGCGCGGCGTTTTTTACAACATCAAACGGGAAAAGGGGCAAAGGCGCTGCGGGGGAAAGGGGAATTACAGCTCGCCTTTTCGGCGCCCGTCGGTGACCGATCGCTGGCGCTCAGGCTGGAATACCGCATCAAGCAGCTGACGAAGCGCCAGAAAGAGCGCCTCGTGACCGGAGACGGCTCCTTTGAGGCGCTACGCGAGAGCCTGATTAAAAGCGATTGAAATGGTCGTGGTACTCGACCAGGCCATTGACGCCGTTGAGCGCGTCATCCGCCAGACGGTGCACCTGGAAAGCGGATTCCGTACCCGGCCAGCGGCAGCGCAGATCGTAATGCGCGGCCTGCTCAAAGCCTAAACGGCCATAGAACGCCGGATCGCCCAGCGTGACAACGGCCGCATAACCGAACTCATTGAGCGAATCCAGCCCTTCATAGACCAGCTGGCGTGCCACCCCCTGCCCGCGATAGCTTTCATCTACCGCCAGCGGTGCCATGCCTACCCACTGCAGCTCTTCGCCCTGAACGATGACCGGACTGAAGGCAACATAGCCCACCACCTGACCTTCGTCATCGGTGGCAACCAGCCCCAGCGTAATCAGGCCGTCTTCGCGAAGGTCGTGGACCAGTTGGGCTTCGGCATCGCTCGCAAAGGCGCGGCGTAACAACGCATCGATCCCCGGCGCATCAATCCCAATTTCGACTCGAATCAGCATGGCTCACCTACTGAAGTGTGTTTACCGTCCGGCGGGGTTTTCAGCCCGGCCTCAACGAAATCTGCCATTTGCATTAACATCACGCGCAGCGCTTTCGGCATCTGCTCCAGCTCAATGGCATCCATTAAATTCTTCACGTACAGACCGAGCTCCGTGTCGCCTTCAATCACCAGACGGCGCTGGAAGAAGAGCGTATCCGGATCCTGCTTACGCGCGGCGATCATCAGCAGATCGCTGGCGTTGGCGCTAAAGCTCACATCCGCCTCGGCGGTTTCGCGAACGATCAGCTGGTCATTCTCAACGGAGGTAAACCAGCGCAGCCCGATATCACGCACCTCAATGCTCAACCAGCGCCCTTCCAGGAATTCCAGCTCGCCATCCTGCAGCGCCTGGCGGAACTGCCAGCTCAGGACCTGCTCCAGCACCTGACGTTTAAGCGCGAACGGCGCCAGCTTTACCGGCACGCTCAGCATTGATGGACCAAATTGTACGAGACGTGAACGCAGTTTATCCAGCACGAGCTTTACTCCCTGATATCTATAGTCCTGCTATTTTGCCATATCCGAAGCGCAACATAGCGGCGTAAATCAACAAACCGTCGTCCGCCGTACCTCATTATTGGTGTCATCAATACGCCATTAGCTGCCTTAAATCAAAAATTGTCGCCTATGGGTTAATTAAAATCCCAGCTCGTTAACAATTTTGCGATCGACTACATCAGGATAAATTATGGAGCTGCTCTGCCCTGCCGGAAATCTTCCGGCGCTTAAGGCGGCCATCGAAAATGGGGCCGATGCGGTCTATATCGGGCTAAAAGATGACACCAACGCCCGCCATTTTGCTGGCCTCAACTTTACGGAGAAAAAGCTTCAGGAAGCCGTTAACTTCGTTCACCAGCACCGCCGCAAATTGCATATCGCCATCAATACCTTTGCTCATCCTGACGGCTACGCCCGCTGGCAGCGCGCGGTGGATATGGCGGCACAGCTGGGTGCCGATGCGCTGATCCTGGCCGACCTCGCCATGCTTGAGTATGCGGCAGAACGCTATCCCCATATTGAGCGCCACGTCTCTGTTCAGGCATCTGCCACCAACGAAGAAGCTGTGCGTTTTTACCATCAACACTTTGACGTGGCTCGCGTGGTGCTGCCGCGCGTGCTCTCTATTCATCAGGTTAAGCAACTCGCGCGCGTCACGCCAGTGCCGCTGGAAGTTTTTGCCTTTGGCAGCCTGTGCATCATGGCCGAAGGCCGTTGCTATCTTTCCTCTTATTTAACCGGTGAATCGCCGAATACCGTCGGAGCCTGCTCCCCTGCCCGCTTTGTCCGCTGGCAGCAGACCCCTCAGGGGCTGGAATCCCGCCTGAATGAGGTGCTGATTGACCGCTATCAGGACGGTGAAAACGCCGGTTATCCAACCCTGTGTAAAGGCCGCTATCTGGTCGACGGCGAGCGCTACCACGCGCTGGAGGAGCCGACCAGCCTCAACACGCTGGAGCTGCTGCCGGAATTGCTGGCGGCCAATATTGCCTCGGTGAAAATCGAAGGTCGTCAGCGCAGCCCGGCCTATGTGAGCCAGGTGGCGAAAGTGTGGCGTCAGGCCATCGACCGCTGCATGGCGGACCCGCAGAACTATGCTCCGCAGCAGGCCTGGATGGAGACGCTCGGATCGATGTCCGAAGGCGCGCAAACCACGCTTGGCGCGTATCACCGTAAATGGCAGTGAGATAACCATGAAATATTCATTAGGACCGGTGCTCTACTACTGGCCAAAAGAGACGCTGGAAGATTTTTACCAACAGGCCGCCACGAGCAGCGCCGATGTGATTTATCTCGGCGAGGCGGTGTGCAGCAAGCGCCGCGCCACCAAAGTGGGCGACTGGCTGGACATGGCGAAAAGCCTGGCCGGCAGCGGCAAGCAGGTGGTGCTCTCCACGCTTGCGCTGGTGCAGGCCTCTTCTGAACTGGGCGAGCTGAAGCGCTATGTCGAAAACGGCGAGTTCCTGCTGGAAGCGAGCGATCTCGGCGTGGTGAATATGTGCGCCGAACGCAAGCTACCGTTTGTCGCGGGCCATGCTCTGAACTGCTATAACGCCGTGACCCTGCGCCTGCTGCTCAAACAGGGGATGACGCGCTGGTGCATGCCGGTGGAGCTCTCCCGCGACTGGCTGGCTAACCTGCTTAACCAGTGCGACGAGCTGGGCATTCGCAATCAGTTTGAAGTGGAAGTGCTGAGCTATGGGCATCTGCCGCTGGCCTATTCTGCCCGCTGCTTTACCGCGCGCTCGGAAGACCGTCCGAAAGACGAGTGCGAAACCTGCTGCATTAAGTATCCGAACGGGCGCAGCATGCTGTCGCAGGAGAATCAGCAGGTGTTTGTCCTCAACGGCATTCAGACCATGAGCGGCTATGTCTATAACCTCGGCAACGAGCTGGCGTCGATGGACGGGCTGGTGGATATGGTGCGTTTGTCGCCGCTGGATACCGGCGTGTTTGCGATGCTGGATGCCTTCCGCGCCAACGAAAACGGCGCCGCTCCGCTGCCGCTGACGGCAAACAGCGACTGTAACGGCTACTGGAAGCGTCTGGCCGGGCTGGAACTGCAGGCCTAAAAAAGGCTCACTTTGTTAACAACGGTTATCATTTTTTAATGCAGTATTAAAGATTGACCGTCGACAAAGTGAGCTGTTATGACTGACAAAACCCTTCCGTTTTCGGTGCTGGATCTGGCGCCGATCCCACAAGGCTCCTCGGCAAGAGAAGCCTTTTCGCACTCCCTCGATCTCGCTCAGCTGGCCGAAAAGCGTGGCTATCACCGCTACTGGCTGGCCGAGCACCACAACATGGTGGGCATTGCCAGCGCCGCCACCTCGGTACTGATTGGTTATCTGGCGGCAAATACCACCACTCTGCACCTGGGCTCCGGCGGCGTGATGCTGCCGAACCACGCCCCGCTGGTGATCGCCGAGCAGTTCGGCACGCTGAATAACCTCTATCCGGGCCGTATCGATTTGGGGCTTGGCCGTGCGCCCGGCAGCGACCAGCCGACCATGCGCGCCCTGCGCCGCCATATGAGCGGCGATATCGATAACTTCCCGCGCGACGTGGCAGAGCTGGTGGACTGGTTCGACGCGCGCGATCCGAACCCGCACGTGCGCCCGGTACCGGGCTACGGTGAGAAGATCCCGGTATGGCTGTTGGGCTCAAGCCTCTACAGCGCACAGCTGGCCGCACAGCTGGGGCTGCCGTTTGCGTTTGCCTCGCACTTCGCGCCGGATATGCTGCATCAGGCGCTGCATCTTTACCGCACGCACTTCAAACCGTCCGAGCGTCTGGAGAAGCCGTACGCGATGGTGTGCATCAACATAATTGCCGCCGACAGCAATCGCGACGCGGAATTCCTGTTCACCTCTATGCAGCAGGCGTTTGTGAAGCTGCGCCGCGGTGAGACGGGCCAGCTTCCGCCGCCGGTGGAGAATATGCATCAGCTGTGGTCAGCGTCAGAGCAGTATGGCGTTCAGCAGGCGCTGAGCATGTCGCTGGTAGGCGATAAGGCGAAAGTGCGTCACGGGCTGGAGGCGGTGCTGCGCGAAACGCAGGCGGATGAAATTATGGTTAACGGCCAGATTTTCGATCACCAGGCGCGATTGCATTCGTTTGAGCTGGCGATGCAGGTGAAAGAGGAGCTAGTGGGGTAGTTTTTTGCCGGATGGCGGCTTCGCCTTATCCGGCCTACGCGATCCCTGTAGGCCCGGTAAGCGCAGCGCCACCGGGCTTTCTGTTTATTGATACACAGGCAGCAGGTTAAAACTCGACAGCACGTGGACCAGCGCATTGCCAGCACCGAACACCAGAATCAGCGCAATCATCGGCTTGCCGCCCCAGACGCGGAATTTCGGGCTGCCGAAGCGTTTACGTGATTTACGTGCCAGCAGCGCTGGCACAATCGCCGCCCAGATTGTTGCCGCCAGTCCGGCATAGCCGATGGCGTACAGGAAGCCGTTCGGCCACAGCAGGCCACCCACAATCGGCGGCAGGAAGGTCAGCAGCGCGGTTTTGAAACGCCCCATCGCAGAATCATCAAAGCCAAACAGATCCGCCAGGTAGTCAAACAGGCCCAAGGTTACGCCGAGGAAAGAGCTCGCCACTGCGAAGTTAGAGAAGATAACCAGCAACAGATCCAGGCTGCGGCTGTTCAGCACGCCGCTCAGGGCCTGTACCAGCACATCAATGTTACCGCCCTTCTGGGCAATGCCGATAAACTCCGGACGCGGGATGTTGCCCATCGTCCCCAGCAGCCAGATCACATACAGCCCCAGCGCCAGCAGCGTGCCGTAGACCAGACACTTCACAATCGTGCGCGGATCTTTGCCGTAGTACTTCATCAGGCTCGGCACGTTGCCGTGGTAGCCGAACGACGCCAGACAGAACGGTAGCGTCATCAGCAGGTACGGCGTGTAGGAGGTATTCACTTCGGCAACGTTAAACAGCGTGGCGGGCGTCACGTGCCCCAGCAGGCTGCCGAAGGTCAGGAAGAAGGTGATGACCTTCGCACCCAGTACGATCGCCGTCATCCGGCTTACCGCTTTGGTACTCATCCAGACGATAAACGCCACGCCCAGCGCAAAGCACAGCCCGGCCAGACGCGCCGGAACGTTCAGCGACATCTCAGAGAAGGTGTGATGCAGAATCGAACCGCTCGCCGAGATATACGCGTAGGTCAGGATATAGAGCACAAAGGCGATGGACAGCCCGTTAACCAGGTTCCAGCCTTTGCCCAGCAGATCCTTGGTGATGGTGTCGAAGCTGGAGCCAATGCGGTAGTTCAGGTTGGCTTCGAGGATCATCAGCCCGGAATGGAGCATACAGAACCAGGTAAAGACCAGCGCAGCCAGCGACCAGAAGAACCACGCACCGGACATAACCACGGGCAGGGAGAACATCCCGGCACCTATAATGGTTCCGCCGATGATCACCACGCCGCCAAGCAGCGAAGGTGACGTTTGGGTGGTGGTTAGTGTCGCCATACAGCCTTTTCTCCAGTCAATCATGCGGTTCTGCATTTTAATGTGACGCACTGTACCAGTACAAGAGTACAAAGGGAATAAAAAAAGCCCCGATAGCATGTATCGGGGCTGTATATTTTACTTTACGTCAGAAGCGTAAGGCTTATGCGTCACCGAAACGACGACGGCTGGTGCCTTCTTCACGACGCGGGCCACGGCTTTCGCGGCGCTCGCCGGAGAAACGACGACCTTCACCACCGCGACCTTCGCTGCGACCGCCTTCACGACGCTCGCCGCCGAAGCTGCGACCACCGCCACGACGTTCGCCGCCACGGTCAGGACGTGGCTGTGCATCGCCCAGCAGCTGCATGTTCATCGGCTTGTTCAGGATGCGGGTACGCGTAAAGTGCTGCAGCACTTCGCCCGGCATGCCTTTTGGCAGTTCGATGGTAGAGTGGGAAGCGAACAGCTTGATGTTACCAATGTAACGGCTGCTGATGTCGCCTTCGTTAGCGATCGCGCCAACGATGTGACGAACTTCAACGCCATCATCACGGCCCACTTCAATGCGGTACAGTTCCATGTCACCCGCGTCACGGCGTTCACGACGTGGACGGTCTTCACCACCACGCTCTGGACGGTCACCACGTGGGCCACGATCGTTACGGTCGCCACGACGTTCGAAACGATCGTCACGGTCACGGAATTCACGCTTAGGACGCATCGGCGCATCTGGCGGCACGATCAGGCTACGTTCGCCCTGAGCCATTTTCAGCAGTGCTGCAGCCAGGGTTTCCATGTCCAGCTCTTCGCCTTCAGCAACAGGCTGAATCTGCGACAGCAGCGCGCGGTACTGATCCAGATCGCTGCTTTCCAGCTGCTGCTGTACTTTGGCGGCGAATTTTTCCAGACGGCGTTTGCCCAGCAGCTCTGCGTTTGGCAGGTCCGCTTCTGGAATGGTCAGTTTCATGGTACGTTCGATGTTACGCAGCAGACGACGCTCGCGGTTCTCAACGAACAGCAGCGCACGGCCAGCACGACCCGCACGACCGGTACGGCCGATACGGTGAACGTAAGACTCGGAATCCATCGGGATGTCGTAGTTAACAACCAGGCTGATACGCTCAACGTCCAGACCACGTGCTGCCACGTCGGTTGCAATCAGGATATCCAGACGACCGTCTTTCAGACGCTCCAGAGTCTGCTCACGCAGGGCCTGGTTCATATCGCCGTTCAGCGCTGCGCTGTTGTAGCCGCTACGCTCCAGGGCTTCAGCCACTTCCAGGGTCGCGTTTTTGGTACGAACGAAGATAATCGCCGCATCAAAATCTTCCGCTTCCAGGAAACGTACCAGCGCTTCGTTTTTACGCATGCCGTACACAGACCAGTAGCTCTGGCTGATGTCCGGGCGAGTGGTTACGCTGGACTGAATACGCACTTCCTGCGGCTCTTTCATGAAGCGGCGGGTAATGCGACGGATAGCTTCCGGCATGGTTGCAGAGAACAGCGCGGTCTGATGACCGTCCGGGATCTGCGCCATAATGGTTTCAACGTCTTCGATGAAGCCCATACGCAGCATTTCATCTGCTTCATCCAGTACCAGACCGCTCAGTTTAGAGAGGTCCAGGGTACCGCGCTTCAGGTGATCCAGCAGACGGCCCGGCGTACCGACAACAATCTGTGGGCCCTGGCGCAGGGCGCGTAACTGCACGTCATAACGCTGGCCGCCGTAAAGGGCAACCACGTTTACGCCGCGCATATGTTTAGAGAATTCCGTCATGGCTTCTGCAACCTGAACAGCCAGTTCACGGGTTGGGGCCAGAACGAGGATCTGCGGTGCACGCAGGTCCGGATCAATGTTGTTCAGCAGCGGCAGCGAGAATGCTGCAGTTTTACCGCTACCAGTCTGGGCCATGCCCAGCACGTCACGACCAGAAAGCAGGTGTGGGATACACTCAGCCTGGATCGGAGATGGTTTTTCGTAACCCAGATCGTTAAGGGCTTCAAGGATAGGAGCCTTCAGGCCCAGATCTGCAAAAGTGGTTTCGAATTCAGCCATGTAGTACGAGTGCCTCAATGTCAATGGCGGCCAGTCTACTTAGCTCATCGTGAAAATGATTAGCAATTTTCATTGAAAAGTGTGAACCGGCTCAAAGTAGGTGTATTGACGAACAACAACGCCCTCACCAGTTAAGGTGATGGCAATCAAAAGATTACGGGCTGATGTTTATGTCGTCAGCTATTGCTGGTCCGATTCTGCCAGGTCGTCATGCTCCTGGCCCAAGAGCGATAATTCCAACAATGCATAACGGTGCTCAACGAAGTTGTGTACGTTGTTAGCAACCGCTAATTTGAACAGTGCCGTAGCGCTGTCCATATCCCCCAGACTTAGGTAGTACTTACCTAAATAGAAGTTGGTTTCACTGAGATGCTCAGCGAGCGAGGTGTTATCCGTTGCGTCCGCCTTGAGGCGTTCCATCAGCGTTGCTTCGCTAATGTTGCCCAGGTAGAACTCGACAATGTTCCATCCCCACTGTTCCTTGTCCGATTTATCGAAGCGCTGTTTCAGTGCCTCTTTTGCCTGCTTCTCATCGAGCTTCCGCTCAACGATGTAAAGCCACAGGCAACGGAAAGGATCATTAGGATCGTCTTGATAAAACGCCAGCAGATCATCTTGCGCTAACTTGTCACGACCGCCGTAATACAATGCGATACCGCGATTCAAGTGCGCGTAGTTGTAAGTTGGATCAAGCTCAAGTACAGAATCAAACGCTTCATAGGCAGCATCAAAATTGCCTGCCTGCGTTAAATAAATGCCTAAGTAATTGAATACTTCAGGCATATCAGGTCGGATAGCCAGCGCTTGTGAAAAATCATTTCGCGCCAATGCCCTCAGACCGAGACTATCATACAACACTCCGCGCTCATATAAAAGCTGTGCGCGTTCTTCATCGGTTAAAGCCCGACTGGCAAGTATTTGTTCCATGCGTGCCAGGATCACTTCCTGCTGCAAAGTCGGTTGCAATGGCACTGCGAGGACTTCGCTCTTACGCCAGGCAGAGTTGCTGCATCCTGCCAGCGTTAAAGCTGTCGCAACGAAACACCAGCGCAAAAAAGGCTTCATTTCCCACTCCCGAAGACAACTATTGGATGAACGTCCTGTCCCCCGGCGGCTTAACAAGGCGTCCTGCCTGATAATAGGCCCTCCGCAAAGCGGAGGGCAAATGGCAACTTACTCGCCTTGCTGTTCTGCTGCCTGTGCTTCTGGCGCAGCAGCTGGCTGAGACTGCTCGGTTGCTTCTTTAATGCTCAGACGGATACGGCCCTGGCGATCAACTTCCAGAACTTTCACCGGTACTTCCTGACCCATCTGCAGGTAATCAGTCACTTTCTCAACGCGCTTGTCAGCGATCTGAGAGATGTGAACCAGACCTTCTTTACCGCCACCGATGGCAACGAACGCGCCAAAGTCAACGATACGGGTCACTTTACCTGCATAGACACGGCCCACTTCGATTTCTGCAGTAATTTCTTCGATGCGACGGATCGCGAATTTCGCTTTCTCGCCGTCGGTTGCTGCGATCTTCACAGTACCGTCATCTTCGATTTCGATGGTGGTGCCAGTCTCTTCGGTCAGCGCACGGATTACGGAACCGCCCTTACCGATAACATCTTTGATCTTGTCTGGATTGATCTTGATGGTGTGGATACGTGGAGCGAACTGAGAAATGTCGCCACGCGGCGCGTTAATCGCCTGTTCCATCACGCCCAGGATGTGCAGACGCGCACCTTTAGCCTGGTTCAGAGCAACCTGCATGATCTCTTTGGTGATACCTTCAATTTTGATATCCATCTGCAGTGCAGAGATACCTTCGCGGGAACCCGCTACTTTGAAGTCCATATCGCCCAGGTGGTCTTCGTCACCCAGAATGTCAGACAGAACAACGAAGTTGTCGCCTTCTTTCACCAGGCCCATTGCGATACCCGCAACGGCGGCTTTGATTGGCACGCCTGCATCCATCAGCGCCAGAGAGGCACCACACACGGAAGCCATGGAAGAGGAACCGTTGGATTCGGTGATTTCAGACACTACACGTACGGTGTACGGGAATTTGTCTGCTTCTGGCATGACGGCCAGTACGCCGCGCTTCGCCAGACGACCGTGACCAATTTCACGACGCTTCGGCGAGCCAACCATACCGGTTTCGCCTACGGAGTACGGAGGGAAGTTGTAGTGGAACAGGAAGCTGTCAGTGCGCTCGCCCATCAGTTCGTCGATGATCTGCGCATCACGTGCAGTACCCAGGGTCGCGGTAACCAGCGCCTGCGTTTCGCCACGGGTGAACAGCGCGGAACCGTGAGTACGTGGCAGAACGCCAGTACGCACATCCAGACCACGGATCATGTCTTTTTCGCGGCCATCGATACGCGGCTCGCCTGCCAGTACGCGGCTACGAACAACGTTTTTCTCGATAGCGTGCAGGATGTCGCTCAGTTCATTAGCGTCCAGCGTTTCATCTTCCGCAACCAGGGTCGCGATAGTTTCAGACTTGATCACGTCAACCTGAGCGTAACGCTCCTGTTTGTCAGTGATGCGGTATGCATCGCTCAGACGAGATTCTGCCAGTGCAGCAACGCGTGCGTTCAGCGCGTCGTTTGCCGCTTCTGGCTGCCAGTCCCAACGTGGTTTACCGGCTTCTTTCACCAGGTCGTTGATGTTCTGGATAACGATCTGCTGCTGGTCGTGGCCAAATACCACAGCGCCCAGCATCTGGTCTTCGCTCAGCAGTTCAGCTTCGGATTCAACCATCAGTACAGCCGCTTCAGTACCCGCAACCACCAGGTCCAGCTTACTTTCTTTCAGCTCTTCCTGGGTTGGGTTCAGCACGTACTGGTCGTTGATGTAGCCAACGCGCGCGGCACCGATTGGACCATTGAATGGAATACCAGACAGTGACAGGGCAGCGGACGCACCGATCATCGCTACGATGTCCGGGTTAACCTGCGGGTTAACGGAAACAACGGTCGCGATAACCTGTACTTCGTTAACGAAGCCTTCCGGGAACAGCGGACGAACCGGGCGGTCAATCAGACGCGCGATCAGGGTTTCGCCTTCGCTTGGACGGCCTTCACGACGGAAGAAACCACCCGGGATTTTACCGGCAGCGTAGGTACGCTCCTGGTAGTTAACGGTCAGCGGGAAGAAGTCCTGACCTGGTTTAGCTTTTTTCTGGCCAACAACGGTAACGAATACCGCAGTGTCATCCATGCTTACCATAACGGCAGCAGTAGCCTGACGAGCCATCATGCCGGTTTCCAGCGTGACGGTATGTTGACCATACTGGAATTTACGAACGATCGGATTCAGCAAAGTTCTGTCCTTTCTTAAATGTTTGACAGCACACCACCGGTGTGCTGTCGATTTAACCCGACCTTCTTCGCATCCTCGCGACTAATGACAACCAACACCCCCATGGGTGAAGCCTCTCATTAGCCGCGCGAACCTCTGCAATGAAGATCATTTATAGCAACAATACAATAGTTTCCAGTGAATTGCTGCCGTCTGGTTGAAAAAAGGGGCCATCAGGCCCCCTTTTCTGAAACTCGCAAGACTTAGCGACGCAGACCCAGACGCTCGATCAGCGCGGTGTAGCGTGCAACATCTTTACGTTTCAGGTAGTCGAGCAGTTTACGACGCTGAGAAACCATACGCAGCAGACCACGACGGCTGTGGTGATCTTTCTTGTGCTCTGCAAAGTGACCCTGCAGGTGGTTAATCTGTGCAGTCAGCAGTGCAACCTGAACTTCGGTAGAACCGCTGTCGTTAGTACCACGACCAAACTCAGAAACGATTTTAGCTTTAGCTTCAACGCTTAGAGACATTTTCAAACTCCAAAGTATAAAGAATGTAAGGGTGCCGATCTCTAATTCAGCGACCCCATGTACGCCCCGCAGATTGTTAAACAATTTACCAGGCGTTAAGCGGCGATATTCTACTCGTCTCCCCTGCTTATCGCAAGGTGAGCCGTCATCACCGTCATGCTTCGATCGGATACTCGACGACCAGACGACGCGGCGCAACGCGCCCTTCACCATCCATTTCGCCCATACCGATGAATTTCCCTTCGTCGCCTTCGGTCACGCGTACCAGTCCTTCCAGCGGCGCTTCCGCCGTACGAACCGGGTTGCCGTTCTTAAAGTAAACGGAGGATGTTAAAGGAAGATTAACAACCGGGAAGTCCGCTGCCGGACTGTCCATCGGCATCAGCAAAGGATCCAGCAAATCTGCCGGCGCGATCCCCTGCGCTTCCGCCTGTTCTACCAGCTCGCGCAGTTGCTCCAGGGTCACCATCCGCTCTACCGGGTACTTGCTCACCGCCAGACGACGCAGGTAAATCACATGTGCGCCGCAGCCCAGCTTTTCACCGAGATCGTCGATGATGGTGCGAATATAGGTCCCTTTCGAACAGTGCACTTCCAGCTCAAGCTCATCACCTTCGTGGCGAATAAACAGCAGCTCATACACGGTTATCGGACGGGCTTCACGCGGGACGTCAATGCCCTGGCGCGCATATTCGTAGAGTTTTTTTCCCTGATACTTCAGCGCCGAATACATCGACGGCACCTGCATCGTGTCCCCACGGAAGCTCTCCAGCGCAGCATCAAGCTGTTCCGCGCTGAAGGTCACCGGACGCTCTTCTACCACCTGGCCATCCGCGTCGGAGGTATCCGTGCGCTGGCCCAGTTTAGCGATAACGCGGTAGCGCTTATCGGAGTCGAGCAGGTACTGGGAAAACTTTGTCGCCTCTCCCAGGCAGACCGGCAGCATGCCGGTTGCCAGCGGATCGAGCGCGCCGGTGTGGCCCGCACGGTTGGCGTTATAAATACGCTTAACTTTTTGCAGCACGTCGTTGCTGGAAGCGCCCTGGGGTTTATCCAGCAGCAGCACACCATGCACGTCGCGACCACGACGACGAGGACGACTCATTAGTCCTCCTTGCTGTCGTCCGCCGGGTTAACACGACGCTCGTCGTCATGTTTAACCACGCTGGTCACCAGGTTGGACATACGCATACCTTCGACCAGCGAGTTGTCGTAGAAGAAGGTCAGTTCAGGCACGATACGCAGGCGCATCGCTTTGCCAAGCAGGGAGCGGATAAAACCAGAGGCTTCCTGCAGCGCTTTAATGCCGTTTTTCACTGCCGCTTCGTCCTGATCGTTCAGGAAGGTGACGAACACTTTTGCATAGGCCAAATCACGGGACATTTCGACACCGGAAACGGTGGTCATCATGCCGACACGCGGGTCTTTAATTTCACGTTGCAGAATGAGTGCGATCTCTTTCTGCATTTCCTGCGCTACGCGCTGAGGGCGACCAAATTCTTTCGCCATAATAAATTCTCCAGACAAAAAAGGGGCTAAAGCCCCTTTTTGAAATTATTGCCGGGTGGCGCGAGGCGATCCCGGCTTACAATCGGTAATTAAGCGATGGTACGCTGAATTTCGATGATCTCGAACACTTCGATCATATCGCCAACGCGAACGTCGTTATAGTTCTTCACACCGATACCACATTCCATGCCGTTACGGACTTCGTTAACGTCATCTTTGAAGCGGCGCAGGGATTCCAGCTCGCCTTCGTAGATAACCACGTTGTCACGCAGTACGCGGATTGGGTTGTGACGCTTGATGTTACCTTCGGTAACCATACAGCCCGCGATCGCACCGAATTTCGGTGATTTGAACACGTCACGTACTTCAGCCAGACCGATGATCTGCTGTTTCAGCTCAGGAGACAGCATGCCGCTCATCGCTGCTTTCACTTCGTCGATCAGGTTATAGATGACGGAGTAGTAACGCAGATCCAGGCTTTCGGATTCAATCACTTTACGCGCAGACGCATCCGCACGAACGTTGAAGCCAACCAGGATAGCGTTGGAAGCAGCAGCCAGGGTTGCGTCGGTTTCGGTGATACCACCTACGCCAGAACCGATGATCTTCACTTTCACTTCGTCGGTGGACAGTTTCAGCAAGGAGTCGGAGATCGCTTCCACAGAGCCCTGAACGTCGGCTTTCAGCACGATGTTCACTTCGTGAACTTCGCCCTCGGTCATGTTGGCAAACATGTTCTCGAGTTTAGATTTCTGCTGACGAGCCAGTTTAACTTCACGGAATTTGCCCTGACGATACAGTGCCACTTCACGCGCTTTCTTCTCGTCACGCACAACGGTCACTTCGTCACCGGCAGCCGGAACACCGGACAGACCCAGGATTTCCACTGGAATGGACGGACCCGCTTCCAGCACTTCCTGACCCAGTTCGTTACGCATCGCACGAACGCGGCCGTATTCGAAACCGCACAGAACGATATCGCCTTTATGCAGTGTACCTTCACGAACCAGAACGGTAGCAACCGGGCCACGTCCTTTATCCAGGAAGGATTCGATTACCGCACCGCTCGCCATACCGTTACGGATGGCTTTCAGCTCCAGAACTTCGGCCTGCAGCAGGATCGCGTCCAGCAGTTCGTCGATACCGGTACCCGCTTTCGCAGACACGTGTACGAACTGGCTTTCACCGCCCCACTCTTCCGGCAGGATACCGTACTGGGAAAGTTCGTTTTTAACACGATCGGGATCCGCTTCTGGCTTATCGATCTTGTTCACTGCAACCACAACCGGCACACCTGCAGCCTTCGCGTGCTGGATAGCTTCGATGGTCTGCGGCATCACGCCGTCGTCTGCGGCAACAACCAGAACAACGATATCCGTCGCCTGAGCACCACGAGCACGCATTGAGGTAAACGCGGCGTGGCCTGGGGTATCCAGGAAGGTGATCATACCGTTGTCAGTTTCTACGTGGTATGCACCGATGTGCTGGGTAATGCCACCCGCTTCACCCGAGGCAACCTTAGTAGAACGAATGTAGTCAAGCAGAGAGGTTTTACCGTGGTCAACGTGACCCATGATGGTCACAACCGGTGCACGCGGTTCAGCCGCAGCGCCAGTATCACGGTCGCTCATTACTGCTTCTTCCAGCTCGTTTTCACGACGCAGGATTACTTTGTGGCCCATCTCTTCAGCAACCAGCTGTGCGGTTTCCTGATCGATCACCTGGTTGATGGTCGCCATGGCGCCCAGTTTCATCATCGCTTTGATGACCTGAGAGCCTTTAACCGCCATCTTGTTAGCCAGTTCGCCAACGGTAATGGTTTCGCCGATCACGACGTCACGGTTAACGGCCTGAGCAGGCTTCTGGAAGCCCTGCTGCAGAGCGGAACCTTTACGCTTGCCGCCTTTACCGCCGCGAACAGCCGCGCGTGCTTCTTCACGATCAGCTTTGGATTCAGCGTGCTTGTTGCCTTTTTTCGCCGGACGCGCAGCTTTTGCATTACGGCCACGGCCACGACCGCCTTCCACTTCACGGTCGTTATCATCTTCAGCCTGACGCGCATGCTGAGAAGTGGTCACGTGATAGTCGCTGGTGTCTTCAGTCGGCTCAACGGTATTCACACCATTCTTCTCGTTTTCTTCTGCCATACGGCGCGCTTCTTCGGCGACGCGGCGAGCTTCTTCTTCCAGCTTACGGCGGGCTTCTTCTTCCGCTTTACGCTTCAGCTCGGCAGCTTCATTTTCACGGCGGGCTTTTTCAGCCTGGGCGGTTTTGGTCATTTCGTCTGTCTGTTGATTGCTCACTTTGTCTTTTTCCGCAGCGTCACGCTTCACTTTATCACTTGCGTCGCGTTTCGCTTTTTCTGCGGCCTCACGTTCAGCTTTTAATTCTGCTTCACGTTTGGCGGCTGCTTCCGCCTCACGCTGAGCTTGTTCTTCCGCTTCACGCTGTGCCTGCTCTTCCGCGGCAAGGCGTTCTGCCTCTTGCGGATCACGTTTTACAAAGGTGCGCGTCTTGCGGACTTCAATTTGTACCGATTTGCTTTTGCCACCGGTACCAGGGATGTTTAACGTGCTACGCGTTTTGCGCTGCAGCGTTAACTTGTCAGGCGTAGAGCCGTGTTCACGGTTCAGGTGCGTTAACAAGGTTTGTTTTTCTTGCGCGGTCACCGAGTCATCAGCGGACTTCGGGATCCCTGCATCAGCAAATTGCTGTACCAGGCGGTCCACGGAGGTCTGAATCTCAGCAGCCAGCGATTTTACAGTTACATCAGTCATGCTGTTCCTTCCTGCTACAGTTTATTACGCTTCGTCGCCGAACCAGCAAATATTACGTGCGGCCATGATGAGCTCGCCGGCTTTCTCGTCGGTTAAACCTTCGATATCAGCCAGGTCATCAACGCCTTGCTCAGCGAGATCTTCCAGCGTACAAACACCACGGGCAGCCAGCTTGAACGCAATCGCACGATCAAGACCTTCCAGATTCAGCAGGTCATCAGCCGGCTTCTTATCGCCAAGGCTTTCTTCCTGAGCCAGTGCCAGGGTGGTCAGTGCGTTTTTAGCGCGTTCACGCAGGGCTTCAACGGTTGGTTCATCCAGACCGTCAATTTCCAGCAGCTCTTTCATTGGCACATAGGCCAGTTCTTCCAGCGTAGAGAAACCTTCTTCAACCAGAACAGTGGCGAAGTCTTCGTCAATATCCAGGTATTTCGTGAAGGTATCGATCGCCGCATGGGCTTCAGCCTGATGCTTAGCCTGCAGGTCATCAACGGTCATCACGTTGAGTTCCCAGCCGCTCAGCTGTGACGCCAGGCGTACGTTCTGGCCGTTACGGCCGATTGCCTGCGCCAGGTTGCCCGCTTCAACAGCGATATCCATGGTGTGTTTGTCTTCGTCAACAACGATAGACGCCACATCAGCTGGAGCCATTGCGTTGATCACGAACTGCGCCGGGTTGTCATCCCACAGAACGATATCAATACGTTCGCCGCCCAGCTCAGTAGACACTGCTTGGACACGCGCACCGCGCATACCGACGCAAGCACCGACCGGGTCGATACGCTTGTCGTTGGTTTTCACCGCAATTTTCGCACGGGAGCCCGGATCGCGAGCCGCCGCTTTAATCTCGATAACTTCTTCACCGATTTCCGGTACTTCGATACGGAACAGTTCTACCAGCATTTCTGGTTTCGAACGGGTCACGAACAGCTGTGCGCCACGCGCTTCAGGGCGAACGGCGTACAGAACACCGCGAATACGGTCGCCTGGACGGAAGTTTTCACGCGGCAGCATATCTTCACGCAGGATCACGGCTTCAGCGTTACCCGGCAACCCTTCGGATTTGATCTCCAGGGAGATATTGTCGCGGTTCACTTTCTTCACCACGCCGGTGATGATTTCTCCTTCCTGATCGCGGAACTGATCGACAACCAGCGCGCGCTCGGCTTCGCGCACTTTCTGCACGATAACCTGTTTAGCGGTCTGGGTGGTGATACGGTCGAAGGTCACAGATTCAATCTGATCTTCAACGTAGTCACCCACGTTCAGACTTTCGTCTTCAAAACGGGCGGCTTCCAGGGTGATCTCTTTGGTCGGCTGGGTTACTTCTTCAACGATTACCCAACGACGGAATGTATCGAAGTCACCGCTTTTACGATCGATTTCTACGCGAACATCGATCTCTTGTTCGTATTTTTTCTTGGTTGCCGTAGCCAGTGCACTTTCCAGCGCTTCAAAAATCTTTTCACGCGGCAGTGATTTCTCGTTGGAGACGGCTTCAACAACAGCCAAAATTTCTTTGTTCATCGCGGGCTTTTCACCTCAATCCAGACTGTTAAAAGTGGGGAACCAGGTTCGCCTTCTGGATATTACTCAGCGCGAACACTTCATCTTTGCCTTCGACTGTCACCGTGATCATTTCACCATCAACAGCTTTGATAATTCCCTGCCATTTACGGCGGTTCTGTACGGCCATACGCAGAACGAGAGCCACTTCTTCACCGGTAAAGCGCACATAGTGCTCGGCCGTGAACATCGGGCGATCGAGGCCAGGTGAGGAAACTTCCAGGTTGTACGCAACGGTAATCGGGTCTTCAACATCAAGAACCGCACTCACCTGGTGGCTGACATCAGCACAATCATCAACATTGATGCCATCTTCACTATCAATATAGATGCGCAGCGTCGATGTACGGCCGCGAACGAATTCGATGCCGACCAGTTCGTAGCCCAGTGCTTCGACCGGTGCAGTAATCATCTCTGTTAATTTTTGCTCTAATGTGGACAAGCCCACCCCCAAGACATAAAAAAAGGGCGTAAAGCCCAGTTATTCTGTAGTCAGATAACAAAAAACCCCGATAAATCGGGGCTTTAGATAACTGAACCCTATAGCCACAACTGTGGCCTGGAGCACTTTCCGAAAGAATTTTTTCAAATCCAGCTACGAAGGCTCTAAGTCTTCACAGTATATTTGAAAAAGAACTTTATGGGAAAGTGGTTGCGGGGGCCGGATTTGAACCGACGACCTTCGGGTTATGAGCCCGACGAGCTACCAGGCTGCTCCACCCCGCGCCTGAAACGTGGCAAATTCTACGCGTTTTGGACAGAATTTGCAAATAATGCTGGGATTTGGTACCGAAGACGGGACGTAAAATCGGCGTTTAGTATATTGATAGTTGACCCCACCTGTCAAGGCGACTTCCGCCAGATCGATCAGACCAAAATTTTTACAAAAAACGCATGACTCTCTTCCGGTCTTCGCCAAAAGATGATTAAATGAATACTCACTTATTTTGCATAAAAATGCACAAGAGAGCGAAAGCGGTCTCTAATCAGTCAATCAAGCAGGGTTTTATTCTATGACGACGATTCTCAAGCATCTTCCGGTAGGACAACGTATTGGCATCGCTTTCTCAGGTGGCCTGGATACCAGCGCTGCACTGCTGTGGATGCGCCAGAAGGGAGCGGTTCCGTATGCCTATACTGCGAACCTGGGTCAGCCGGATGAGGACGACTATGATGCCATTCCTCGTCGCGCTAAAGAGTATGGTGCAGAGAACGCGCGCCTGATTGACTGCCGTAAGCAACTTGTCGCGGAAGGTATCGCGGCTATTCAGTGTGGTGCATTCCATAACACCACCGGCGGTCTGACCTATTTCAACACCACCCCGCTGGGCCGTGCGGTCACCGGCACCATGCTGGTTGCGGCGATGAAAGAAGACGGCGTCAACATCTGGGGTGACGGTAGCACCTATAAAGGTAACGATATCGAACGTTTCTATCGTTATGGCCTGCTGACCAACGCCGAGCTGCAGATTTACAAACCATGGCTGGACACCGACTTCATCGACGAGCTGGGTGGTCGTCATGAGATGTCCGAGTTTATGATCGCCTGCGGTTTCGACTATAAGATGTCAGTCGAGAAAGCCTATTCCACCGACTCCAACATGCTGGGTGCGACGCACGAAGCGAAAGACCTGGAATTCCTGAACTCCAGCGTGAAGATCGTTAACCCGATCATGGGCGTGAAGTTCTGGGACGAGAACGTCAAAATCCAGGCAGAAGAAGTGACCGTGCGTTTCGAACGCGGCCATCCGGTTGCGCTGAACGGTAAAACCTTCTCTGATGATGTTGAGCTGATGCTGGAAGCTAACCGTATTGGCGGTCGTCACGGTCTGGGCATGAGCGATCAGATTGAAAACCGTATCATCGAAGCGAAAAGCCGTGGCATTTATGAAGCCCCGGGAATGGCGCTGCTGCACATCGCTTACGAGCGTCTGCTGACCGGCATTCACAACGAAGACACCATTGAGCAGTATCACTCTCATGGCCGTCAGTTGGGCAAACTGCTGTATCAGGGCCGCTGGTTCGATCCACAGGCGCTGATGCTGCGTGATGCGCTGCAGCGTTGGGTGGCGAGTGCAATCACCGGTGAAGTGACCCTGGAACTGCGTCGCGGTAACGACTACTCCATCCTGAACACCGTGTCTGACAACCTGACCTATAAAGCAGAGCGTCTGACTATGGAGAAAGGTGAATCTGTGTTCTCACCAGACGATCGTATTGGTCAGCTGACCATGCGTAACCTGGACATCACCGATACACGTGAGAAGCTGTTCAACTATGTTGAGAATGGCCTGCTCTCCGCCAGCTCCGGTAACGGCCTACCGCAGGTTGAAAACCTGGAACACAGCGATAAGAAGTAATCGACAGCAAGACATGCAAAAGGCGCCGACAGGGCGCCTTTTTTATTTGGTATTTGTAGGGCGGGTAAGCGCAGCGCCACCCGCCATTTTGCCCGCTACCACAATATACAGACGAAAAAAAAGACGTCTTTCGACGTCTTTCTTCTGGAATATTGGTACCGAGGATGGGACTCGAACCCACAAGCCCGTTAGGGCACTACCACCTCAAGGTAGCGTGTCTACCAATTCCACCACCTCGGTACAGAATACTTAGTGCGGGATATCGCTGGTTGGCTTAGCCGGTGCAGCTGGCTGAGTCTGCTCAGTTTTCGCTGGCGCGCTCAGGTTTTCCCACTCGCTTCCTTTGCTGGTCTTATTGCTGTTGATATTGCCAAGCACCAGACTGATGATGAAGAACAGCGTAGCCAGAATCGCCGTTGTGCGGGTCATGAAGTTCGCAGAACCACTTGAACCGAACAGCGTACCGGAAGCGCCTGCTCCGAAGGAGGCTCCCATATCAGCGCCTTTACCTTGCTGCAGCATAATCAGCGCTACGAGAGCGATGGCTACAATAAGGAAAACAACTAAAAGAGCTTCGTACATAATCAACCTGTTCCTTGCGGATTTGCCGCATACCAATGCTTCGACCAATTAGCAGGATTTTTGTTTCCCACTGAAGCGGGTGTGAATACTAACCAAAGCGAATCACCTTCGCAAGGGCATTTTCGACGCATTGTATCAACTGCGGAAAAAAACAGCAAAAAGCCATGAATTGCTTAAAACAAAGGCGGCAAACGCCGCCTTTTTAAACATTTAGCGTGCAAGATTATGCAGCTTTTACGGCATCCGCAATACGGTGCGCAAATTCGGTGACCTGCGCTTCGTCTTCACCTTCCACCATCACGCGGATCAGCGGTTCGGTACCGGACTTACGCAGCAGCACGCGTCCACGGCTGCCCAGAGCCGCTTCAACATCAGCCATCACCGCTTTGACGTTCTCATTTTCCAGCGGATCGCCTTTGCCAGCAGTAAAGCGCACGTTCACCAGGATCTGTGGGAACATTTTCATCCCGCTGCACAGATCGTGCAGGCTCATATGGTTGCGCGCCATCGCGGCAACCACCTGCAGCGCGGCCACGATACCGTCACCGGTGGTGGTTTTGTCGAGCAGGATGACGTGACCCGAGTTTTCTGCACCGATGCGCCAGCCCTTCTCCTGCAGTTTTTCCAGCACGTAGCGGTCACCCACTTTCGCGCGAACGAACGGAATACCGAGCTGTTTCAGCGCCAGTTCCAGGCCCATGTTACTCATCAGCGTACCTACCGCACCGCCGCGCAGCTGGCCCTGACGCAGACCTTCACGTGCAATGATGTAGAGGATCTGATCGCCGTCGACCTTGTTACCTTCGTGGTCGACCATGATCACGCGGTCACCGTCGCCGTCCAGCGCAATACCCAGATCGGCTTTCTCCGCCAGAACACGCGCCTGCAGAGCACGAACGTCAGTTGCACCCACCTGCTCGTTAATGTTCAGACCATCCGGCTCGCAGCCAATGGCGATCACTTTCGCACCCAGTTCTCGGAAAACATTCGGGGCGATGTGGTAGGTCGCACCGTTTGCACAGTCCACCACAATTTTCAGATGAGCCAGGCTCAGCTCATTCGGGAAGGTACCTTTACAGAATTCGATGTAACGCCCCGCCGCATCGACGATACGGTTCGCTTTACCCAGCTCTGCGGAATCAACACAGGTGATCTCTTTTTCCATTTCGGCTTCAATCGCCTCTTCCACGTCATCCGGCAGCTTGGTGCCGTCAATGGAGAAGAATTTAATGCCGTTGTCGTAGAACGGGTTGTGAGAAGCCGAGATGACAATCCCCGCTTCCGCACGGAAGGTGCGCGTCAGATACGCGACTGCAGGCGTTGGCATTGGACCCGTAAAGGAGGCGGACAGTCCGGCAGCTGCCAGACCCGCTTCAAGCGCGGACTCCAGCATATAGCCCGAAATACGGGTGTCTTTACCGATGATAATTTTACGTGAACCATGACGCGCCAGTACCTTGCCAGCAGCCCAGCCGAGCTTCAGGACAAAATCAGGGGTGATGGGAGCATCGCCTACACGCCCACGGATACCGTCGGTACCAAAATATTTACGATTACTCATAGAGTTTGTTTTCCTTCGCTGCCAGTGTGGCTTCCACCACACGCATGGCTTCTACTGTTTCTTTGACGTCATGGACACGAATAATGTGCGCACCCTGCATCGCCGCAATCACCGCGCAGGCCAGGCTGCCGCTCAGGCGTTCGCTCGGCCCCACGTTCAGCAACTGCCCAATCATCGACTTTCTCGACATCCCCACCAGTAACGGCAGGCCAAAATGATGGAATTCCGACAGGCGCGCAAGCAACGCATAATTGTGTGAGAGATTTTTACCGAAACCGAACCCCGGGTCGAGCAGCAATTTCTCTTTTGGGATACCTGCACGTTCACAGCGTGCAATATGCTCAATAAAGAAGCGATTCACGTCGGCAAAGACATCGTCATACTTCGGTGCTTCCTGCATGGTTTTCGGTTGACCCTGCATGTGCATCAGGCATACCGGTAACCCCGTCTCTGCCGCGGCTTCAAGTGCGCCAGGCTCGGTGAGTGAGCGAATATCATTAATAATGTGAGCGCCCACTCTCGCCACTTCACGAATCACTTCGGGTTTGGAGGTATCAACGGAGATCCACACTTCAAACCGCTGCGCGATGGCTTCAACGACCGGCACGACGCGCGCCAGCTCTTCTTCCACAGACACGTCCGCCGCACCAGGACGCGTCGATTCGCCGCCAACGTCAATGATGGTGGCACCCGCATTAATCATTAAATTCGCGTGCTTAACCGCCTCGATAAGCGTGTTATGCGTGCCGCCGTCAGAGAAGGAGTCAGGGGTAACATTCAGGATCCCCATCACATGGGGATGTGAAAGATCGAGATGCGAGTCCTGAGCGAATAATTTCATGGCGAAATCCCTGATATCTATATGGTTAAACAGAAATGAAAAACCCCGGAGCAAGCTCCAGGGTTTGAGGTACAGACAAACGCGTCAACAGCAGTAACTTACTTATCGCCCAACTGTTCTGACATGGTGTTGCCCGGGTTTGGCGTACGCGGTTCATCAACCGGACGCGGCGCACGCGGGGTGCCATTGTTGTCAGAATTATTGGAAGCGCCTGGGTCTTCCCAGCCTGCTGGCGGACGTACTTCACGGCGCGCCATCAGGTCGTCAATCTGCGGTGCATCGATGGTCTCATACTTCATGAGCGCATCTTTCATCGAATGCAGGATGTCCATATTGTCGTTCAGGATCTGGCGAGCACGTGCATAGTTACGCTCTACCAGAGATTTTACTTCCTGGTCGATGATACGTGCCGTCTCATCGGACATATGTTTCGCTTTCGCCACAGAACGGCCCAGGAAGACTTCACCCTCTTCCTCTGCATACAGCAGCGGACCGAGTTTGTCGGAGAAGCCCCACTGCGTCACCATGTTACGCGCCAGGTTTGTCGCGACTTTGATGTCGTTGGACGCACCGGTAGAAACATGTTCCACACCGTAGATAATCTCTTCTGCCAGGCGACCACCGTAGAGGGTAGAAATCTGACTTTCCAGTTTCTGACGGCTGGCGCTGATCGCGTCGCCTTCAGGCAGGAAGAAGGTCACACCCAGCGCACGACCGCGCGGAATAATCGTCACTTTATGCACCGGATCGTGTTCCGGCACGAGGCGACCGATAATCGCGTGACCCGCTTCGTGGTATGCCGTGGACTCTTTCTGCGCTTCCGTCATCACCATGGAGCGACGTTCCGCACCCATCATGATTTTGTCTTTCGCTTTCTCGAACTCCACCATGGACACCACGCGCTTGTTACCGCGAGCGGCAAACAGAGCTGCTTCGTTGACCAGGTTAGCCAGGTCCGCACCGGAGAAGCCCGGGGTACCGCGCGCAATGATTGCCGCGTCGATATCTGGTGCCAGCGGTACGCGACGCATGTGAACTTTCAGAATCTGTTCACGACCGCGAACGTCCGGCAGACCCACAACAACCTGACGGTCGAAACGGCCTGGACGCAGCAGCGCAGGGTCAAGTACGTCCGGACGGTTAGTCGCCGCGATAACGATGATACCTTCGTTACCTTCGAAGCCGTCCATCTCAACCAGCATCTGGTTTAACGTCTGTTCACGTTCATCGTGACCACCGCCCAGACCTGCGCCACGCTGGCGGCCTACGGCGTCGATTTCATCGATGAAGATAATGCACGGTGCTGCCTTCTTGGCCTGCTCGAACATGTCACGCACACGAGATGCACCGACACCCACGAACATTTCAACGAAGTCAGAACCTGAAATAGTAAAGAACGGCACCTTCGCTTCGCCCGCGATGGCTTTCGCCAGCAGGGTTTTACCGGTACCCGGAGGGCCAACCATCAGCACGCCTTTCGGGATCTTACCGCCCAGCTTCTGGAAACGGCTCGGTTCACGCAGGTATTCAACCAGTTCGCCGACCTCTTCTTTCGCTTCGTCACACCCGGCAACGTCTGCAAAAGTGGTCTTGATCTGATCTTCCGTTAACATACGCGCCTTGCTCTTACCGAACGACATGGCACCTTTGCCACCGCCGCCCTGCATCTGGCGCATAAAGAAGATCCAGACGCCGATAAGAAGCAGCATCGGGAACCAGGAAATGAAGATAGAAGCCAGCAGGCTTGGTTCTTCTGGCGGCTCGCCAACTACCTTGACGTTTTTGGTCAGAAGGTTATCAAGCAGCTTAGGATCGTTCACCGGGATGTAAGTCGTGTAACGGTTACTATCTTTCTTGGTAACGTTGATCTCACGTCCGTTGATACGCGCTTCGCGAACCTGGTCCTGATTGACCTCCTGCAGGAAGGTAGAATAATCCACCTTGCGGCCATTCGACTCGCTGGGCCCAAAGCTCTGGAATACTGACATCAGCACAACGGCAATGACCAGCCAGAGTATTAGGTTTTTCGCCATGTCACTCAAGGGATTAACCTCATATTACAACTGTGTTAAAAACAGCGTCAGGATACTCTATATCCAGTTTCATTCAAACTTTCGTCTGAAATCTCCCGGTTATCATTTTCGCCCGGTCGCTACAATATACACTTCACGGGAACGGGCCCGGGAAGAGTCCGGCTTACGAACTTTGACCTTCGCAAACAGGGAGCGAATTTCCTTAAGATACTCCTCGAAACCTTCGCCCTGAAACACCTTCACAACAAAACTACCACCAGGCGCTAGTACATCACGACACATTTCTAACGCTAGCTCCACCAGATACATGGCGCGGGGGATATCCACCGCCGGTGTTCCGCACATATTTGGTGCCATATCTGACATGACAACCTGGACCTTACTGTCACCTACACGATCAAGTAACGCTTTCAGCACTAATTCATCACGAAAGTCGCCCTGAAGGAAGTCGACACCGACGATGGGATCCATTGGTAAAAGATCGCACGCGATGATTCGGCCCGTTCCGCCGATCTGCGTGACCGCATACTGGGACCATCCGCCAGGTGCCGCACCGAGGTCAACAACCGTCATCCCCGGCTTAAAAAGTTTGTCACTTTGCTGTATTTCATCAAGTTTAAACCAGGCACGGGAACGCAACCCCTTTTTCTGTGCCTGTTGAACATATTTATCGCTAAAGTGTTCCTGGAGCCAGCGGCTGGAGCTGGCAGAACGCTTTTTACCTGTCATTTAACATTTCCGTCCTGGTTCATCGTTGCTTGCCTGTGACGTAAATTTCTACGCAGCTATTTGGCGATATAAGGGAGATGGCGGTAGAATGAACCGTTTTCAATCCCAACGTAAGCAAAAATATACGATGAATCTGAGTACTAAACAAAAACAGCACCTTAAAGGTCTGGCACATCCGCTCAAGCCTGTAGTGATGCTTGGCAACAATGGTTTGACCGAAGGGGTGCTTGCCGAGATTGAACAAGCGCTGGAACACCACGAGCTGATCAAGGTGAAAATCGCCTCTGAAGACAGAGACACTAAAAACCTGATCGTGGAAGCCATCGTGCGCGAAACCGGCGCCTGTAATGTACAGGTCATCGGTAAAACGCTGGTGCTCTACCGCCCGTCTAAAGAGCGTAAAATCTCGCTGCCACGTTAAGGATATCCTGAATTAAACACATTTTCTGTGTGAAACGAGGGATTTCTGTCAGCAGGCGAGCAAAATGCCATGCTCCTTGAGTTGATAAAAGGCCGCTACGCGGCCTTTTTCTTTTCTTTACAATGTATCAACATCTTAGTAGAGAAGCGAATTACAGGTATTCAACCTTAATAATTTCGTATTCTACTTCACCGCCAGGGGTGCGGATGGTGACAACATCGTCCTGCTCTTTGCCAATCAGGCCGCGAGCAATCGGCGAGTTCACCGAAATCAGGTTCTGTTTGAAATCAGCTTCATCATCACCCACGATGCGATAGGTCTGCTCTTCGTCGTTGTCCAGGTTCAGCACGGTCACGGTAGAACCAAAGATCACACGCCCGTTGTTAGGCATTTTGGTGATGTCGATAACCTGTGCATTGGACAGTTTTGCTTCGATATCTTTAATACGCCCTTCACAGAAGCCCTGCTGCTCACGCGCGGCGTGGTATTCAGCATTCTCTTTCAGGTCGCCATGCTCGCGCGCATCCGCGATAGCGGCGATGATTTCAGGACGACGCACGGATTTCAGGAAATCCAGCTCTTCGCGCAGTTTTTCGGCACCACGTAAGGTCATCGGAATAGCTTGCATTTGTTATACCTCTTAAACATTCCTGTTGGGAGCAGTGTTCCCTGCTCCTGCCCCCCTAAGCGGGCAAGAAGCAAAAAGAAAACCGACCCGGGAGCAATGCCCCAGGTCAGCAGCAATTTTTCAATTTGATATGCATTTTACCGCGAAGTTCACTATGGGTCATCGTTTACTTTGCAGTGCCATGCACCGTAGTATGACGGTTTGTTTTCGGGTTGTTAGCGCGAGATTATGCGATTTTCCAGATTTATCATCGGATTGACTACCAGTATAACGTTCACCGCCCAGGCCGCGAATGTTGATGAGTACATTAATCAGCTCCCCGCAGGCGCGAACCTTGCCCTGATGGTGCAGAAGGTTGGCGCACAGGCTCCCGAGATTGACTTTCACAGTCAACAGATGGCGCTGCCTGCCAGTACCCAAAAGGTGATCACTGCCCTCGCCGCCCTGCTCCAGCTCGGGCCTGACTTCCGTTTTACGACCACTCTTGAAACCAAAGGTAACGTTGAGGGTGGCGAACTGAAAGGCGATCTTATCGCCCGTTTTGGCGGCGATCCGACCTTTAAGCGCCAGGATATCCGCAATATGGTTGCGGTGCTGAAAAAATCTGGCGTGCAGAAAATTGATGGCAATGTGCTGATCGACACGTCCATCTTTGCCAGCCACGATAAAGCCCCAGGCTGGCCGTGGAACGACATGACCCAGTGCTTTAGCGCCCCGCCCGCCGCCGCGATTGTCGACCGTAACTGCTTTTCGGTTTCGCTTTACAGCGCGCCAAAGCCGGATGATTTAGCGTTTATCCGCATAGCGTCCTACTACCCGGTCACGATGTTTAGCCAGGTCCGCACGCTGGCGAAAGGCTCCCCGGATGCGCAATATTGTGAGCTGGACGTCGTGCCAGGCGATCTTAACCGCTTCACGCTGACCGGCTGCCTGACCCAGCGCGCCGATCCGCTGCCGCTGGCCTTTGCGATACAGGATGGCGCAAGCTATGCGGGCGCCATCCTGAAAGATGAACTGAAACAAGCGGGAATAACCTACTCGGGCACGCTGCTTCGTCAGACGCAGGTCAACCAGCCCGGTACGGTCATCGCCAGCAAACAGTCTCCACCGCTGCACGATTTATTGCGAATTATGCTGAAAAAGTCGGACAACATGATTGCCGATACGGTGTTTCGCATGATTGGTCACGCCCGTTTCGGCGTGCCGGGAACCTGGCGCGCGGGTTCAGACGCGGTTCGGCAGATCCTGCGCCAGCAGGCGGGGATCGAACTGGGTAATACCATCGCTGTCGATGGCTCCGGACTATCGCGCCATAATTTGATCTCTCCGGCCACGATGATGCAGGTGCTTCAGTACATTGCACAGCATGACACTGAGCTAAACTTTATTTCAATGCTGCCGCTGGCCGGGCATGACGGTTCACTGCAGTACCGCGCCGGGCTTCACGCTGCCGGTGTGGATGGCAAAGTATCCGCTAAAACAGGCTCACTGCAGGGGGTTTACAACCTTGCAGGCTTCATCACTACCGCCAGCGGACAACGCATGGCATTCGTGCAGTATCTTTCCGGCTATGCCGTCGAACCGACCGACCAGCGCAATCGTCGTATTCCGCTTGTTCGCTTCGAAAGCAGGCTTTATAAGGACATCTACCAGAATAACTAGCGATGAAACTACTTATAGTTGAAGACGATCTGTTATTGCAGGAAGGGCTGGCGCTGGGGCTGGCCAATGAAGGGTATGCCCTCGACTGTGCCGGCACCGCAGCGGAGGCAGACGCCCTGATTCAGAGCGGCGAATACAGTCTGGTGATCCTCGATTTGGGCTTGCCTGATAAAGACGGCGCTACGCTGCTCAGCCAGTGGCGACGTCGCGGCATCGCCAACCCGGTATTGATCCTGACGGCACGTGATGCCATTGAAGACCGTATCACCGGCCTCGATGCAGGCGCAGATGATTACCTGGTGAAGCCTTTTGCGCTTGCGGAGCTGCAGGCTCGGGTGCGAGCGTTGATTCGCCGCTATCAGGGACATAGTGATAACTTACTGACCGACGGCGATATTACGCTGAATCTGCAAACCCAGCAGGTACTGCGCCAGGATCAGGCGGTCGAGGTAACACCAAAAGAGTTCGCCTTGCTTACGCGTCTGATCATGCGCAGCGGGCAAACTGTGCACAGAGAAACGCTCCAGCAGGATATCTACTCCTGGCAGGACGATCCGGGGTCAAATACCCTTGAAGTCCACATTCACAACCTGCGTCGTAAGCTTGGCAAGGACAGAATCAAAACCGTCCGTGGCGTTGGCTATCGCCTGGAGAGCCAGAAATGAACAGCATGCGTCGGCGTTTGATGGTGCTGCTGGCGGTCATTCTGTTATTTTTCCAGCTGATAAGCGTCATCTGGCTGTGGCATGAAAGCCGTGAGCAGATTAGTTTCCTGGTCAGTGAAACGCTGTCAGCAAAAGCGCGTAATAACCATGTCGAGAAAGAGATCCGCGAGGCGATTGCCTCGCTGCTGGTCCCTTCTCTGGTGATGGTCGGTTTTACCCTGCTCTTCTCCTTCTGGGCGGTCACCTGGATCACCCGGCCCCTGAATAAACTGCGTGTCAGCCTGGCTAACCGTTCGGCGGATAACTTAACCCCGCTTCCTATGTATTCCGACATGGAAGAGATCGGCGCGGTGACGACTTCCCTGAACCAGCTCCTCGCCCGGCTGGACAATACCATTCAACAGGAGCGTCTCTTCACTGCAGACGCCGCGCACGAGCTTCGAACGCCTCTTGCCGGTATCCGGCTCCATCTGGAGCTGATGTCGCAGTCTGGTGCGCCACAGGCGGCAACGCTGATTAGCCGTATCGATCAGCTCATGCATACCGTCGAACAGCTGCTGATGCTGGCCCGGGCCGGACAGGCAATGGCGAGCGGCCACTACGAAACCGTAAGCTGGACGGAAAATATCATTGAACCTCTCGGCCTGGGTCATGAAGCCAAAGAGCATACGGTAATTTGGCCCGCTAAAAGCGCGCTCACGGTTCAGGGAGACGCCGTGCTCCTGCGCCTGATGCTGCGCAACCTGCTGGAAAATGCAGGACGCTACAGCCCGGCAGGGACAACGATTACAGTGACGTTAACCGAGGTCGACGGGGGGACGCAGATCAGCGTTATCGATCAGGGCCCAGGGATTGATGAAGCGCACCGGCAGTCCATTACCGAGCCATTCCGCCGTCTTGACCAGCGCTACGGCGGCAGCGGTCTGGGGCTGAGCATCGTGCAGCGCATCGTCCAGCTTCACCACGGCAGGCTAACGCTTGAGAATGGCGCAGAAGGCGGTTTAATCGCCAGCTGCTGGCTGCCTGCGACGCTGGAATAAAAAAAGCCCCCATAAGGGGGCTTTGGACAGATATTAGTGCTTGTAGATGAACTCGACGCCTTCTTCGTCATCTTCATCCCAGTCATCGTCCCAGTCTTCATCGTCTTCTTCCGCTTCCAGCTCTTCGAGCTGCTGGCGGTGGTAGTCATCCCACATGAATTCGACTTTTTCAGGCTGTTTGGCTTCTTCCGCCTGAACGATTGGGTTCTCGATGATGAAGGTCATCACATCCCAGCACAGATCTTTCACGCCAACCTGGCTTGCCGCAGAGATCAGGTAGTATTTATCTTCCCAACCCATCGCTTCGGCAATGGCTTTCGCTTTTGCTTCCGCTTCGGCTTTGTCCATCAGGTCGATCTTGTTGAAGACCAGCCAGCGTGGTTTATTCGCCAGTTTTTCGCTGTATTTTTCCAGCTCACCGATGATGATGCGGGCGTTTTCAACCGGATCGGAACCATCGATAGGATCGATATCAATGAGGTGCAGCAGTACGCGGCAACGCTCAAGGTGTTTCAGGAAGCGAATACCCAGTCCCGCGCCTTCCGCAGCGCCTTCAATCAGACCCGGAATATCGGCAACCACAAAGCTCTTCTCGTTATCCATGCGGACAACGCCCAGGCTTGGCACCAGCGTGGTAAACGGATAGTCCGCCACTTTCGGTTTCGCCGCAGAGACGGCACGAATGAACGTTGATTTACCGGCGTTTGGCATACCCAGCATGCCCACGTCAGCCAGAAGCATCAGCTCCAGCTGCAGGTCGCGCTTATCGCCCGGGGTACCCATCGTTTTCTGACGCGGCGTACGGTTAACGGAAGATTTGAAACGGCTGTTACCCAGACCGTGCCAGCCGCCTTTCGCTACCATCAGGCGCTGACCGTGTTTGGTCATGTCACCCATGGTTTCACCGGTTCCCTGGTCAATCACACGCGTACCGACCGGAACCTTAATGGTGACGTCTTTACCGCGTTTCCCGGTACAGTCACGGCTCTGGCCGTTCTGGCCACGTTCAGCGCGGAAGGATTTTTCGAAACGGTAGTCGATCAGCGTGTTGAGGTTCTCATCCGCCTCCAGCCACACGTCACCACCATCCCCACCGTCGCCGCCATCAGGGCCGCCACGAGGGATATACTTTTCACGGCGGAAGCTCACGCAACCGTTGCCGCCATCACCAGCCACGACCAGGATCGTCGCTTCATCAACAAACTTCATTTTACTCTCCGTAACTCATTCGCCTGAGCGGGGGACTACTACAACCGCTTCATTTTTGCGCCAACGTCCCCAAAGACGATGACCAATGGCGGAATACATCGCGCCCGCAACCACGACAAACGCACCGAGATAGCCCAACAGGTTGAGCATCGGTCTGACGAAGACATCGGGCCAGGCCATTGATAACAAATCTGAAAATAACAGCGTAAACAGCGGAGTAAGCGTAATTAACGCGCTCACCTGTGCTGCCTGCCAGCGCGCCATCGCTTCGGCAAGCGCGCCATAACCGACCAGCGTGTTCAGCCCACAAAAAATGAGGCACGCCAGTTGCCAGTCGCTAAGCTGAGTAATCACACCCGGCTTCGCTAATGGCAGCAATGCTATTGTACACAAAGTGTACAGCAAAAAGAGGATCTGCTGTGAGGCAAGTCGACGCAATAACACCTTTTGTGCGACGCCATAGCTCACCCAGACCGTTGCTGCCCCCACACCGAAAATGACACCCCATGTGTAATCCGTCAGGCGGGTAAAAATCTCTATCAGACTGGTGTTGAAGAACATCACCAGACCGCACAGCAGCATGCTCGCCCCGATAATCTGCGTACCGCGCATCTTCTCCTTGAGGATAAAGACGCTGGCGACCATCATGCCCACCGGTGAAAGCTGACCAATCACCTGCGACGCCGTGGGGCTGAGATATTGCAGGGAAGAGCTGAACAGGATGAAGTTACCGAACAGACCGCCCGTCGCGATAGCCAGCAGCACCAGCCAGCGCGGTTTACGGAAGAGCCGCAAGGGTGGAAGCTTACCTTTGACGGCCAGAATCGCCCCGAGGCCGATGCTTGCCATCAGAAAGCGATAAAAGACCACCGTAGGCGGCTCCATCACTTCCAGCACCTGCTTCATTGCAATTGGCAGCGCACCCCAGCACATTGCGGTGGTGAGCGCCAAAAGAATTCCTATGCCGGCCTGCTGCTTCATGCCCGTTTTCCCTACAGAAAAAATTACCGGGTTTCCAATGTAAAAAGCCCCGCAACAGGGTGCGGGGCTTTAATCCGTTACCGGACCGAGAAAACCTTACTCAGCAACGATGCTGATGTATTTACGGTTGTTCGGGCCTTTAACTTCAAATTTCACTTTACCGTCTGCTTTAGCAAACAGAGTGTGGTCACGACCGCAACCTACGTTGTTGCCAGCGTGGAATTTGGTACCACGTTGACGAACGATGATGCTACCCGCCAGAACGGATTCGCCACCGAAACGCTTAACGCCCAGGCGTTTAGCTTCTGAATCGCGACCGTTACGTGTGGAGCCGCCAGCCTTTTTATGTGCCATTTAAATCTCTCCTCAGGTCTTAGGCGCTGATGCCAGTAATTTTCACATCAGTGAACCACTGACGGTGGCCCTGCTGCTTACGGTAGTGCTTACGACGACGAAACTTAACGATTTTAACTTTCTCGCCACGACCGTGTGCAACAACTTCAGCTTTGATAACGCCGCCATCAACGAAAGGAACGCCGATTTTGACTTCTTCACCGTTTGCGATCATCAGAACTTCTGCGAACTCAACAGATTCGCCAGTTGCGATGTCCAGCTTTTCCAGGCGAACGGTCTGACCTTCGCTTACTCGGTGTTGTTTACCACCACTTTGGAAAACCGCGTACATATAAACTCCGCTTCCGCGCACATCCTCGTATGATTCAGAGTGCGCTATAAATATTCACAATAGGGCGCGAATATTACGCAAAACGCGAGCCTTTGACAAGTGCTACCGTCAATACATGAAGAAAAAAAACACAACACGTACGGTAACGTTTATCTGAGCCGTTTTTTCAGTACAATCAGCACTACTATTGATAAACCGAAACCCTTCGTTACCCCATTGAAGATGGGATCAACAGGATAAAAAGCCCGGCTTTTGCGATGAATTTAGAAAAAATCAACGAGTTAACCGCGCAAGATATGGCGGGTGTGAATGCAGCAATCCTGGAGCAACTCAACTCTGACGTCCAGCTGATCAATCAGTTGGGCTATTACATTGTCAGCGGCGGTGGTAAACGCATTCGTCCGATGATCGCCATTCTGGCTGCCAGAGCCGTTGGTTATCAGGGAAATGCCCACATCACTATCGCAGCGCTCATCGAATTTATCCACACGGCGACGCTTCTGCACGACGATGTGGTGGATGAATCGGATATGCGTCGTGGCAAAGCCACGGCTAACGCCGCGTTCGGGAACGCAGCCAGCGTACTGGTGGGGGACTTTATCTACACCCGCGCCTTCCAGATGATGACCAGTCTGGGCTCCCTGAAAGTGCTGGAAGTGATGTCCGAAGCCGTAAACGTCATTGCTGAAGGCGAAGTGCTGCAGCTGATGAACGTCAACGACCCGGACATCACCGAAGAAAACTACATGCGCGTGATCTACAGCAAAACCGCGCGCCTGTTTGAAGCGGCGGCCCAGTGTTCCGGCATTCTGGCTGACTGTACCGAAGCACAGGAAAAAGGCCTGCAGGACTATGGTCGCTATCTGGGTACGGCATTCCAGCTGATTGATGATTTGCTGGACTATAGTGCGGACGGTGAGACGCTCGGCAAAAACGTGGGCGATGACCTTAATGAAGGCAAACCGACCCTGCCGCTGCTCCATGCCATGCGTAACGGAACAGCCGATCAGGCGAAAATGATCCGTGAAGCGATTGAGCAGGGAAATGGCCGCCATCTTCTGGAACCTGTGCTGGAAACCATGGCTATCTGCGGATCGCTGGAATGGACGCGGCAGCGTGCGGAAGAAGAAGCCGACAAAGCCATCGAAGCTCTCCAGGTCATTCCCGACAGCCCGTGGCGCGAGGCATTGATTGGTCTTGCCCACATCGCCGTTCAGCGCGACCGTTAACCCTCCTTGTTTCTCCCCGCGACCATGGCGGGGGGATTCCAGAAAAATCCTGTAAATTACGTATTCCTGTAAATTCATCGGTTTAGAGATCGCATGAATAAAGCCATGTCTTATTCTGAATATCCCTTCAAGTAACGCGAACTTTTTAGAACAAAAGCTTGAAATGGGTATATTAACCCCGTCGTTTCAGAAGAAACGGCGTAGGTGAATCCGAACTTAAGGACGGTGTTATGGATACGAAATTTATCGACTGGCACACGGCTGATATTATTGCCGCACTGCGCAAAAGAGGCACTTCACTGGCAGCAGAGTCCCGCCGCCATGGACTGAGTTCTTCAACTCTGGCAAACGCCCTCACCCGCCCCTGGCCCAAGGGAGAATTAATCATCGCGACGGCGCTGGATACGCATCCGTGGGTGATTTGGCCTTCGCGCTACCACGATCCCATCACCCATGAATTTATCGACAGAACGCGCATGATTCGCCAGAGAAAGGCAAAAAGAGAACCGCAGAAGTAATGCGTTTTTGACAGGAACAGCAACCCCCCGGTCATTGCTGGCAGGGGGCTGCCGGAACGATTACTCGCCCTTCACACGCTCGATATTGGCACCCAGCGCGCGCAGTTTATCTTCGATACGCTCATAACCACGATCGATGTGATAAATACGATCCACGATCGTTGTGCCTTCCGCGATACAACCCGCCAGCACCAGGCTTGCAGACGCACGCAGATCGGTTGCCATCACCTGAGCACCTGACAGTTTCTCAACGCCATGGCAAATCACGGTATTACTTTCGATCTCAGCATGCGCACCCATACGGATCAGCTCCGGTACGTGCATAAAGCGGTTTTCGAAAATGGTTTCTGTGATGAAGCCAGTACCTTCGGCGACCAGGTTCAACAGGGTGAACTGCGCCTGCATGTCCGTTGGGAACGCCGGATGCGGTGCCGTCCGCACATTGACCGCTTTTGGACGCTGGCCGTGCATATCAAGGCTGATCCAGTCTTCACCGATTTCGATATCCGCACCCGCATCGCGCAGTTTCGCCAGCACCGCATCCAGGGTATCGGGCTGCGCGTTGCGACAAACAATCTTACCGCCAGAGATCGCGGCAGCGACCAGGAAGGTACCGGTTTCGATACGGTCCGGCAGAACGCGATAAACACCACCGCCCAGACGCTCAACGCCTTCGATGGTGATACGGTCGGTACCCTGACCGGTGATCTTCGCACCCAGCGCCACGAGGAAGTTGGCGGTATCCACAATTTCCGGTTCGCGCGCGGCGTTTTCGATGATAGTGGTGCCTTCTGCCAGCGTCGCCGCAGACATAATGGTCACCGTTGCGCCCACGCTCACTTTGTCCATGACAATGTGCGCACCTTTCAGACGACCATTGACGGACGCTTTGACGTAACCTTCTTCCAGCTTGATCTCTGCGCCCAGTTTTTCCAGACCAAAGATGTGCAGGTCAACCGGACGCGCACCGATAGCGCAGCCGCCCGGCAGAGAGACCTGACCCTGACCAAAACGCGCCACCAGCGGGCCAAGCGCCCAGATGGATGCACGCATGGTTTTCACCAGATCGTAAGGGGCAGAAAAGTTGTTCACCTTGCTGGCGTCGATCCAGACGGAACCGTTACGCTCGACTTTCGTGCCCAATTGGGTGAGCAGCTTCATGGTGGTATCGATATCTTTCAGCTTCGGTACGTTCTGAATTTCTACCGGCTCTTCCGCGAGCAGCGCAGCAAAGAGGATTGGCAGCGCGGCGTTTTTCGCGCCAGAAATTGTGACTTCGCCCTGGAGACGCGTTGGCCCCTGTACACGAAATTTATCCATTGTGTGCTCTCTTATAAATTCAACCGTGCTGCGGGCCTGTCGCCCTCAGCTCAAAAACCGTTTAGTTTGCGATCGCGTGCCCACTCTTGCGGGGTGAACGCTTTAATCGACAGGGCGTGGATGCGGTTATCCGCAATATATTCCATCAGCGGCGCGTACACAGCCTGCTGTTTCTTTACACGGCTCATACCGTCGAACATCTCACCCACAGCAATAACCTGGAAGTGACTGCCATCGCCAGTGACGTGGGCTTCCTGAAGGGAGAGTGCATTCATCAGCACTGTCTGGATTTCATGATTTTCCATGGGTTCTTAATCATCTGATAGTGAAAACAAGCCCAACATCTTAGAGCAAAGTGGCGTCGTCTTAAACAAGCAAAAAGCCCCGACGATGAAACTGTCAGGGCTTTCGGAAGTAACGCACTGAAAATATTAACGAGGCAATACGTCCTGAGGCAGATTGTAGAGCTGCGCCAGGGTAACGACATTATCGCTCGCGCCGCGAAGCGTGACGCTCGCCCCCTGCTTTTTCCCTACCGCAACCAGATGGGCAAGCAGCGCAACGCCTGCCGTATCGACCCGTGTGATGTCGGTTAAGTCGATAAGCGTCACGCCCTGCATAGCCTCATGGCGTTTATCCCATAAGGGGTTCAGCAGATCCTGATCCAGCTCACCGGACAGCTTTAATGTCTCGCCTTCACGCGACCAGCTGAGTTGCTGTGACATTACTTCTTCTCGTCCAGCGTGATTTTCTGACGAGCAATGGACTGCAGCTGCGCGGTCAGGCCATCAATCCCCTTGGTGCGCAGCAGGTCACTCCACTCGTTCTGTTTGGTGGTGATCATGCTTACGCCTTCGGCGATCATGTCATACGCCTGCCAGTGGCCGGTCTGGCTGTTTTTACGCCACTGGAAATCCAGACGAACCGGCGGACGACCGTTAGGATCGTTGATCGTTACGCGGATAGGCACGATGGTCGCATCACCCAGCGGCTGCTCAGGCGCAATCTGATAGGTCTGACCGTGGTACATTGCCAGCGCCTGGCCATAAGCCTGTTTCAGGTATTCACGGAACGCGGCAAAGTAGGCCTCACGCTGCGCAGGGGTCGCGTCTTTGTAATAACGGCCCAGTACCAGCGCACCCGCATATTTTATCTGCACATACGGCAGCAGTTCCTGGTCAACGACTTCACGCAGATAATCAGGATTAGCACGAATTTTAGGCTGTTCGTTTGTAAGACGGTCGAAGGTCTTCTTCGCCGCTTCGTCCATCAGTTTGTACGGGTTACTCTGATCCGCAGCGTGGGCGGCGGTAAGAGGGGCGATGACCAGCATGGCAACCATTAACAGTCGTTTAAACATGAATGACTTCTCCTGAAATTAATTCGCAGCACCAGGTGTCGGTGCGGCGTCGGTATGCTCTTCGCTCTGCGCAGGGGCTGCATCGGATTTTTTCTCATCCCCTTTGCTGTTGTAAAGGAACTGACCAATCATATCCTCCAGAACCATCGCGGATTTCGTATCCTGAATGACGCTACCGTCTTTAAGGATAGTCGTTCCCAGCTCGGGGTCTTCAAAACCGACGTTAAGCGCCAGATATTGTTCACCCAGCAGGCCGGAAGTACGGATAGAAAGGGAACTGGTGTCCGGGATATGGTTATAACGCTCTTCGATATCCATCGCGACGCGTGGCAGATAGGTTTTCTCATCGAGCGTAATGTCCGTTACGCGTCCGATCACCACGCCGCCAATACGGACCGGTGAACGCGCCTTCAGCCCGCCGATGTTATCGAAGGTGGCATAGATGCGATACGTCGGCTCGGTGCGCACAGACGTAATATCCGCCGCTCTCAGGCAGATGAACAGCGCGGCCAGCAGCGCCAGAAGCAGGAATACACCGACCCAAATTTCATTTTTTCTCGTTTGCATGAACTCAATTCCCAAACATCAGTGCGGTGAGCACAAAATCCAGACCCAGTACGGCCAGCGACGAATGTACGACGGTACGTGTAGTTGCACGGCTAATGCCCGCCGACGTCGGGATGGCATCGTAACCATTGAACAATGCAATCCACGTGACCGTAATGGCAAATACCACGCTTTTAATCAGGCAGTTAACCAGATCCATTCGCAGGTCAATGGCGTCCTGCATCGCGGACCAGAAGAAACCGGCATCAATGCCTTTCCAGTGCACGCCAACCAGCGAACCGCCCCAGATACCCACGGCGACAAACAGAATAGTCAGTAACGGTAAAGAGATCACCCCAGCCCAGAAACGCGGCGAGATCACGCGACGTAGCGGATCGACCGCCATCATCTCCATGCTGGAGAGCTGCTCGGTCGCACGCATCAGGCCAATTTCTGCCGTTAATGCCGACCCCGCACGCCCGGCGAACAACAGCGCCGCCACAACCGGCCCCAGTTCTCGCAGCAGCGAGAGTGCCACCAGCATCCCGAGGCTGGTTTCCGCACTGTAGGTTGTCAGAACAAGATAGCCCTGTAGCCCAAGCACCATACCGATAAAAAGACCGGAGACAATGATGATGAGCATCGACAGCACGCCGACATTATAAAGCTGCCGCACCAGCAGCGGTGCGTGCTTACGGAATTCCGGCTTGCCGACCAGCGCGTTGAATAACATCAATCCGGCACGCCCGAACGTCCTGATGGTTTTTATGCCACGGTGTCCGAGAGCGGCCAACGCATTTAACAGCATGAGTGGCTTAACTCCCTATTCCCAGTAAATCGTCACGATAGTCGCCCGCCGGGTAGCGGAACGGCACAGGGCCATCGGCAATACCGTCGAGGAACTGCCGCACGCGCGGATCGCAATTCTCCTGCAGCGCCTGGGCGCTACCGTGCGCGACGATCTTTTTGTCCGCCACGATATAGGCGTAATCGGCAATGCTCAATACTTCCGGTACATCGTGAGATACCACAATGCAGGTAACGCCAAGCGCACTGTTCAGTTCAGAGATGAGCTTCACCAGCACGCCCATCGTGATGGGATCCTGTCCAACGAACGGTTCGTCAAACATGATTAAATCAGGTTCGAGTGCAATGGCTCGCGCCAGCGCGGCGCGGCGCGCCATCCCCCCGGATAGCTCTGAAGGCATCAGTTTCGCGGCGCCCCGCAAACCGACGGCTTCAAGCTTCATCATCACCGTGCTTTTCAGCAGTTCAGGCGGCAGGCTGGTATGCTCGCGCAGCGGATAGGCCACGTTATCAAAGACATTCATGTCGGTGAACAAGGCTCCAGACTGAAAGAGCATGCTCATGCGTTTGCGGACAGTATACAGGCGCGAGCGTGACATCTCCGGGATGTTTTCGCCATCAAAGAGAATTTCACCGCTATCCGGTGGGATCTGCCCACCAATGAGGCGCAACAGGGTCGTTTTACCGATCCCGGACGGCCCCATTATGGCAGTGATCTTGCCACGCGGTACGGTCAACGAAATATCATCAAATATCAATCTGTTGGCGCGAGAAAAACTCACACCGCGAACATCAACTAAATTCGCCATCGTTTGGCTCATTTATGGTTCCTTTATTACCTTGCTCACATTAAGGCATGCTGCCTGAATCAGCCCTCAACTCCGCATTTTTACAGAATAATAGCCGTTGAGGTTAGCGAAAGCTGGCATTTGTTTTACTTTTCCGGCGCATAAAGTCAAAATTAGGAATTCGTTACGCCTCAGACTGTATGCAGTCCAGCCATTTCCGCGCGATGGACCGACGAGTATACCTGAAGAAAGGACTTTTGATGCTTTTAGCAACAGCACTGTTAATAATTGGTTTACTTTTGGTGGTCTACAGTGCTGACCGTTTAGTGTTTGCTGCATCTATCCTGTGTCGCCTGACGGGCGTACCGCCTGTCGTCATCGGGATGACCGTGGTCAGTGTTGGAACGTCACTTCCTGAAATCATCGTCTCTGTCTCGGCATCGCTGCATGGTCAGTTAGACCTAGCAGTAGGCACTGCGATTGGCTCTAACATCGTCAATATACTCTTGATTTTAGGCCTGGCGGCACTGCTCCATCCATTTCGCGTGCATTCTGATGTTCTGCGCCGTGAATTGCCGCTAATGTTAATCGTAAGTCTGCTGGCAGGGTGCGTATTTTACGATGGTGTACTGAGCTACAGCGACGGCATTTTCTTGCTGGCGCTGGCCGTTATTTGGCTGCTGTATAGTGTTAAAATCGCCCGTCTGGCTGAAAAGCAGGGCCAGGATAGCCTCACGCGTGAGCAGGTCGCCGAACTTCCGCGAGAAGGCACGCTGCCTGTTGCCCTGCTGTGGCTTGGCGTTGCGCTGATCATCATGCCGATGGCAACGCGTATGGTCGTGGATAACGCGACGGTGCTGGCGAACTATTTCGCCATCAGTGAACTGACCATTGGCCTGACGGTGATTGCCATCGGTACCAGCCTGCCGGAGCTGGCCACGGCCATTGCGGGGGCACGCAAAGGTGAGGATGACATTGCCATTGGTAATATCATCGGTTCCAACATATTTAATATCGCCATTGTGATGGGGCTGCCGGCCCTGATTACGCCAGGGCCCTTTAATCCCCTGGCGTTCTCACGCGACTACGGCGTGATGTTATTGGTCAGCGTGATATTTGCCCTGCTCTGTTGGCGGCGGCAACGACAGATCGGCAAAGGCGCAGGCGCGCTGCTGACGGGTGGATTTATCGTATGGATGGCGATGCTGTACTGGCTCTCGCCTCTTCTCTCTGGGTAACGGAAACGCATTATGTCGCAAATAGAATTGCAGCCGGGTTTTGACTTTCAGAAAGCAGGCAAAGACGTTCTGGAGATTGAACGTGAAGGTCTGGCGCAGTTAGATCAGTACATTAATCAGGATTTTAGTCTGGCATGTGAGAAGATATTCTACTGTGCCGGCAAAGTCGTGGTGATGGGGATGGGTAAGTCCGGCCACATTGGACGCAAAATGGCGGCAACGTTTGCCAGTACCGGCACCTCGTCCTTCTTTGTCCACCCGGGGGAAGCCGCGCACGGGGACCTGGGTATGGTCACGCCGCAGGATATCGTCATCGCGCTGTCCAACTCCGGTGAGTCCAATGAGATCCTGGCGTTGATTCCGGTACTGAAGCGCCTGCAGGTGCCGCTTATTTGCATGACCAGCCGTCCGGAAAGCAGCATGGCGCGGGCGGCAGACATTCACCTGTGCGTGAAAGTGCCCAAGGAGGCCTGTCCGCTCGGCCTGGCGCCGACGTCCAGCACCACCGCCGCGCTGGTCATGGGTGATGCGCTTGCCGTCGCGCTGCTCGAAGCCCGTGGTTTTACGCCGGAAGATTTCGCGCTTTCCCACCCGGGCGGTGCGCTGGGGCGCAAGCTGCTGCTTCGGGTAAACGATATTATGCACACCGGGGATGAGATCCCTCACGTCAGTAAAGAAGCCTCCCTGCGTGATGCGCTGCTGGAAATCACCCGCAAGAATCTGGGGATGACGGTCGTGTGCGACGATCTGATGAAAATTCAGGGGATCTTCACCGATGGCGACCTGCGTCGCGTGTTCGACATGGGTGTCGATGTCCGCACGCTCGGCATTGCCGACGTGATGACGCCAGGCGGTATCCGCGTGCGTCCGGGTACGCTGGCCGTGGATGTGCTGAACCTGATGCAGTCCCGCCATATCACCTCCGTTATGGTTGCCGATGGCGACCAGTTGCTGGGTGTGGTACATATGCATGATCTGCTGCGCGCAGGCGTAGTGTAATGAAGGATAAGACAATGAGTAATGCGGGTGCATCCCTTGCAACCTGTTATGGTCCGGTCAGTACCCAGATGATGGCAAAGGCGGAAAACATTCGTCTGCTCATCCTGGATGTGGATGGGGTACTCTCCGACGGCCTGATTTACATGGGCAATAATGGTGAAGAGCTGAAAGCATTTAACGTTCGCGACGGCTACGGTATCCGCTGTGCGCTCACCTCAGGTATTGAGGTGGCTATCATCACCGGGCGAAAAGCTAAACTGGTAGAAGACCGCTGTGAAACCTTAGGCATTACCCATCTGTATCAGGGGCAATCCGATAAGATGGCGGCGTTTAAGGATTTACTGGGTAAACTGGCTATCGCACCGGAAAACGTGGCCTACGTCGGGGACGATCTGATTGACTGGCCCGTGATGGCTGAAGTTGGGCTGAGCATCGCCGTTGCCGATGCGCATCCGCTGCTGATCCCGCGCGCTGACTACGTTACCCACATCAACGGGGGCCGCGGTGCCGTACGTGAAGTCTGCGATCTGCTCCTGCTGGCGCAGGGCAAGCTTGATGAGGCCAAAGGGCAATCGATATGAGTAAAACCAGACGTTGGATTATCATTTTGCTTTCGCTTGTCGCACTGGTATTGATTGGCGTGAACCTTGCCGATCGCGACGATACGCAAACGGAAGTGATCAACAATAACGATCCAACCTATAAAAGCGATCACAGCGACACCGTGGTCTACAGCCCTGAAGGCGCGCTGAACTATCGCCTGATTGCCCAGCATGTTGAATATTTTTCAGATGACGGAATTTCGTGGTTTACCCAACCTGTCATGACCACATTTGATAAGGACAAAGTGCCGACGTGGTCAATTAAGTCAGATCGGGCAAAACTGACAAATGACCGTATGCTTTATCTGTATGGCCACGTTGAAGTCAACGCCCTGACCGCTGACTCGCAACTACGAAAAATTACGACGGATAATGCCCAGATCAACCTGGTAACCCAGGACGTGACGTCGCAGGATCTGGTCACACTGTATGGCACAACATTTAATTCCAGCGGTTTGAGAATGCGCGGGAACTTACGCAGCAAAAACGCCGAGCTGATTGAAAAGGTTAGAACCTCCTATGAAATTCAAAACAAACAAACTCAGCCTTAAAGTAATTATCGCCAGCGCGATGCTGGCGACCAGTCTCCCCGCGCTTGCTGTAACGGGCGATACCGACCAACCGATCCATATCGAGTCCGATACCCAGTCTCTCGATATGCAGGGCAACGTCGTCACCTTCACGGGTAACGTCGTCATGACTCAGGGCACCATCAAAATCAACGCCGACAAAGTGGTCGTGACCCGTCCGGGTGGCGAGCAGGGCAAAGAGATCATTGATGGTTACGGTAACCCGGCCACCTTCTATCAGATGCAGGACAACGGCAAGCCGGTGAAAGGTCACGCTACGCACATGCACTATGAGCTGGCGAAGGACCTGGTCATCCTGACCGGTAATGCGTACCTGGAACAGCTGGACAGCAACATTACCGGCGACCAGATTACCTATCTGGTAAAAGAGCAAAAAATGCAGGCCTCCAGCGAGAAAGGCAAACGCGTCACCACCGTACTGGTTCCGTCGCAGCTGCAGGACAAAGGCAAAGGCCAGGCCCCGGCACAGAAGAAGAGTAACTAATTCGTTATGGCAACATTAACTGCAAAAAATCTCGCGAAGGCCTATAAGGGCCGCCGTGTCGTAGAAGATGTCAGTCTGACCGTCAACTCCGGCGAAATTGTAGGGCTGCTTGGCCCTAACGGTGCGGGTAAAACCACCACTTTCTACATGGTCGTTGGCATTGTGCCGCGCGATGCCGGCAACATTATCATTGACGATGAAGACATCAGTCTTCTGCCGCTGCACGCGCGCGCGCGTCGCGGGATCGGCTACCTGCCGCAGGAAGCCTCCATTTTCCGTCGTCTTAGCGTTTACGATAACCTGATGGCGGTCCTGCAAATTCGTAACGATCTGACCAGCGAACAGCGTCAGGATCGTGCCAACGAGCTGATGGAAGAGTTCCACATTGAGCATCTGCGCGACAGCCTCGGTCAGGCTCTCTCCGGGGGCGAACGCCGTCGTGTTGAGATTGCCCGTGCGCTGGCCGCAAACCCGAAGTTTATCCTTCTGGATGAACCGTTTGCGGGCGTTGACCCGATCTCGGTTATCGACATTAAACGTATCATTGAACACCTGCGTGACAGCGGGCTTGGCGTACTGATCACCGACCACAACGTCCGTGAAACGCTGGCCGTGTGTGAACGCGCGTATATTGTGAGCCAGGGCAATCTGATCGCCCACGGTACGCCGCAGCAGATCCTCGAAGACGATCATGTTAAGCGCGTCTATCTTGGGGAAGACTTCAGACTCTGATAGGGTAGAGGTAACGTAACGCCGAACCGGAGAAAAATGCTCTGAACATGAAGCAAGGTTTGCAATTAAGGCTCAGCCAACAACTGGCGATGACGCCGCAGCTACAGCAGGCAATTCGCCTGTTGCAACTGTCCACGTTAGAACTTCAGCAGGAACTCCAGCAGGCGCTGGACAGCAACCCCCTGCTGGAACAAACCGATCTTCATGACGAGGTAGATACCCAGCAATCGCAGGATACAGAAGCGCTCGACACCGCGGATGCACTCGAACAAAAAGAGATGCCGGACGAGCTTCCGCTGGATGCCAGCTGGGATGAAATCTACACCGCCGGAACCCCTTCCGGTACGCGTGCAGACTACCAGGATGATGAGCTACCGGTCTACCAGGGCGAAACCACCCAGTCACTGCAGGATTACCTGATGTGGCAGGTGGAACTTACTCCCTTCTCCGATACCGACCGCGCGATTGCCACCTCAATTGTCGATGCCGTTGACGACACTGGCTATTTGACCGTCACGCTGGACGATATTCTGGAAAGCATGGGCGACGACGAGATAGAGCTTGAGGAAGTTGAAGCCGTTCTGAAGCGCATCCAGCGTTTCGATCCGGTAGGCGTGGCCGCAAAAGATCTGCGCGACTGCCTGCTGATCCAGCTTTCTCAGTTCAGCAAAGAGACGCCGTGGCTCGACGAGGCGCGCTTAATCATCAGCGATCATCTGGATCTGTTGGCTAACCACGATTTCCGTTCCCTGATGCGCGTCACGCGCCTGAAGGAAGAGGTGCTGAAAGAAGCGGTGAATCTGATCCAGTCGCTCGATCCGCGCCCGGGACAGTCGATCCAGACCGGCGAGCCCGAGTACGTCATCCCGGATGTGCTGGTCAGAAAACACAATGGCCGCTGGGTCGTTGAACTGAATTCAGACAGCATCCCTCGTCTGCAAATCAACCAGCAGTATGCCTCCATGTGCACCAGCGTGCGTAACGACTCCGACAATCAATATATTCGTAGCAATTTGCAGGAAGCGCGATGGCTGATCAAAAGTCTGGAGAGCCGAAATGATACGCTGCTACGCGTCAGCCGCTGTATTGTCGAACAGCAGCAGGCGTTCTTTGAGCAGGGCGAAGAGTATATGAAACCGATGGTACTGGCGGATATCGCCCAGGCCGTCGAAATGCATGAATCAACCATTTCCCGTGTCACCACGCAGAAGTATCTGCACAGTCCACGCGGTATTTTTGAGCTTAAGTATTTCTTCTCCAGCCATGTGAATACCGAGGGCGGCGGCGAAGCGTCGTCAACGGCCATTCGAGCCCTGGTGAAGAAGTTGATCGCCGCGGAGAACCCCGCGAAGCCACTAAGCGACAGTAAGTTAACCACCATGCTGTCCGATCAGGGTATTATGGTGGCACGTCGTACTGTTGCGAAGTATCGAGAGTCTTTATCCATTCCGCCGTCCAACCAGCGTAAACAGCTGGTCTGACACAACCGATAAGGAAGACACTATGCAGCTCAACATCACTGGACAAAACGTCGAAATTACTGAGGCTTTACGCGACTTTGTGAACACGAAGTTTGCAAAACTCGAGCAGTATTTCGAAAGGATCAATCAGGTCTATATTGTGTTGAAAGTGGAGAAAGTGACTCATATCTCGGATGCCACCCTGCATGTTAACGGGGGTGAACTGCATGCCAGTGCGGAAGGGCAAGACATGTACGCTGCTATCGACGGCTTGATTGATAAGCTTGCGCGACAGCTCAATAAACATAAAGATAAACTGAAACAACACTAATTGTCCGGGCAGTTAACGGGTGCAGGACGGCCTGTTGTGAAACACAACAGGCCATTTGTACAGTTAGCGCTTAGGTGAAATTATGATGAACAACGATTCCGCTCTTCAACTGAGCAATGTCCTTAACCAGGAATGTACCCGCAGTGCGGTTCACTGCCAGAGCAAAAAACGTGCGCTGGAGATCATCAGTGAACTGGCCGCAAAACAGCTGGGCCTGCCGCCGCAGGTGGTGTTCGAAGCGATTCTGACCCGTGAAAAGATGGGCAGTACCGGTATCGGCAACGGCATCGCGATCCCGCATGGCAAACTGGAAGAGGATACCCTGCGTGCCGTTGGTGTGTTTGTGCAGCTTGAAACACCCATCGCCTTCGATGCCATTGATAACCAGCCCGTCGATCTCCTCTTCGCGCTGCTGGTGCCTGCCGATCAGACTAAAACCCATCTGCATACGCTGTCGCTGGTCGCAAAACGTCTGGCCGATAAAACCATTTGCCGTCGACTGCGCTCGGCCCAAAGTGATGAAGAGCTCTATCAGATTATCACTGAAGCAGAAGGCAATCAGGATGATGCATAACCAGGAGATGGCCTTCACATCTGTTGTCCTGAGGAGAAACGGAACATGGTGCTGATGATTGTCAGTGGCCGTTCAGGGTCGGGGAAATCCGTTGCTCTGCGCGCGCTGGAAGACATGGGTTTTTACTGCGTCGATAACCTGCCGGTCGTGTTATTGCCCGACCTGGCCCGCACGCTTGCGGAGAGACAAACCTCTGCCGCCGTCAGCATCGACGTCCGTAACATGCCTGAATCGCCAGAGATCTTCGAACAGGCCATGAGCAACCTGCCTGATGCGTTCTCGCCTCAGCTGCTGTTCCTTGATGCAGACCGCAATACGCTGATCCGTCGCTACAGCGATACCCGTCGCTTGCACCCGCTTTCCAGTAAGAACCTCTCACTGGAGAGCGCGATCGATGAAGAGAGCGATCTGCTGGAGCCGCTGCGCTCTCGTGCCGACCTGATTGTCGACACCTCTGAGATGTCCGTTCACGAGCTGGCGGAAATGCTGCGTACCCGACTGTTGGGCAAGCGCGAGCGCGAACTGACGATGGTGTTCGAATCCTTCGGCTTTAAGCACGGTATTCCGATTGATGCGGATTACGTTTTCGACGTGCGCTTCCTGCCGAACCCGCACTGGGATCCGAAGCTGCGTCCCATGACCGGTCTGGATAAACCCGTCGCGGCCTTCCTCGACCGGCACACAGAAGTTCACAATTTTATCTACCAGACGCGAAGCTACCTTGAGCTATGGTTACCTATGCTGGAGACAAACAATCGCAGCTACCTGACGGTGGCGATTGGCTGTACCGGCGGTAAACATCGTTCGGTTTATATCGCCGAACAGCTGGCCGACTATTTCCGCTCGCGCGGGAAGAACGTTCAGTCCCGTCATCGCACGCTGGAAAAACGTAAAACATGACCGTAAAACAGACCGTTGAGATCACCAATAAGCTGGGCATGCATGCGCGCCCGGCGATGAAACTGTTTGAGCTGATGCAGGGTTTCGATGCAGAGGTTCTGCTGCGGAATGACGAAGGTACCGAAGCGGAAGCGAACAGCGTGATCGCCCTGCTAATGCTGGATTCCGCCAAAGGGCGCCAGATTGAAGTCGAAGCCACAGGACCTCAGGAAGAGGAAGCGCTGGCGGCGGTGATTGCCCTGTTTAACGCCGGATTTGACGAAGACTAGCGTTCGCCCCTTCGGCGGGTGGCGCTGCGCTTACCCGCCCTACATAAGATTGTTACGCTGCATAAAACCCTCTCCACCCAGCTGATTCATCTGGCGTAGGATCCACGCCTGACGGCTTCGCACGTACCCTGATGGGGCGCTGGCTTTAAAGCGGATGGGATTAGGTAAGACAGCTGCCAATAGTGCTGCTTCTGACATGCTCAGACGGCTGGCTGGCTTATTGAAATAACGCTGCGCGGCAGCTTCCACGCCAAAAATACCGTCGCCAAATTCAGCGACGTTGAGATAGACGGTCAGAATGCGCTTTTTGCTCCAGACCGTTTCCATCCCCAGGGTCAACCCCGCTTCCAGCCCCTTTCGCACCCAGCTGCGGCCGTCCCACAGAAACAGATTTTTGGCCGTCTGCTGCGACAAGGTTGAGGCACCGCGCACGCGGTTTTCATGGCGTTCATTATGGGCCAGCGCCTTCTCAATGGCCGCCACGTCGAACCCCCAGTGCTCCGGGAATTTCTGGTCCTCCGCCGCGATGACCGCCAGACCCATGAACGGCGAGATCTCGTCCATGCTTACCCAGTCAGAGTGGGCAACATAGCTGAAATCGCCGCTGAGCCACGCGCCGAGCTGGCGCTCAACCATCACGGCAGAGAACGGGACTGGCATAATGCTGAACAGGGCGAGTCCACCGCCCCAAAACACCGCCAGCACCAGAACGATGCGCAACAGGGTACGTTTTACCCACGCGCCGGCACCGGATTGACGACTCATTCAGCCAACACCAGCACGCGGGCGACCAGCTTTTCGATCCCCATAGCAGCTTCTGCAATATTCTTCGCCAGCATATACGCAGGCGTGGTGACAATTTTGTTATCTTCATCAACCACAATGTCATCTACCGGGCACGGAACGTGTTCGCCCCCCATTTCCTCGACGATCTCTGCGGTATCAATATCCGTCCCGATGGTCAGGCGCAGCGGGAAATCAAAAATCTTAGGCAACATCGCGGGTGCGATGCAGATAAAGCCCAGCGGTTTTCCTGCCGCATGCATAGCCTGCGACAGCGCTTTCAGATGAGGATCGATCTGACACTCCGCGCCCTGCGCAGCAAAGGTACTGAGATTTTTGGCCGCGCCAAACCCACCCGGCACAATGAGCGCATCAAGCTCTGTAGGGTCTGCCTGGATAAGAGGATGGATATCACCTCGCGCAATACGCGCGGCTTCAATCAGTACATTACGGGTTTCCGCCATCGGCTCACCGGTCAGATGGTTAATCACATCCGCCTGATTTTTGTCTGGCGCAAAACAAATCACCTCTGCTCCCTGCTTAGCCAGGGCCAGCAGCGTAATGACGGCTTCGTGTATTTCAGAACCATCGTAAACACCGCATCCGCTCAGCACGACACCAATCTTTTTCATCATGACAATCCTTTTCTGCAACTTGCTGAAGCACATTAATAATTTTGATTAAAACGCTATGCTTCACACATTTCACTGATTCATGTAACAAACCATTTAAGATTTGCTATCTTATCTGCGTGCGGCCTAAATTTTTCAGGCGGCGCCCTTTCGAAAATAACGTTTAAAAACAGGCGCAGCCACGATTTCCCTGGTGTTGGCGCAGTATTCGCGCACCCCGGTTAATCCGGGGTCATTTTTTTCTGGCGTCAACCCAGGCTTTAAGCACCGCCACATCGTTTTGCCACTCTTGCTTCATCTCTTCAACCCAATCACCCACGTTATCTTCCCATGCAGGTAAATCAGGCGACTGAATCTGTTGACCCAACTGCTGCAGGTGGCGTAGGCCAACCGAACCGGCGGCACCTTTAATTTTATGTCCTTCTTCCACGATGCCCTTCTGGTCACGCGCCGTCAGGTTTGATTCCAGCACACTCAGATAGCCCGGCATCATTTTTTCGAACACCGCCAGACCATCAGTAATCAGTTTCGGGCCGACCAGATCGATGTACTGCTCCAGCATCGCGGTATCGAGTATCGTTTGGGCTTTTGCGCTATCAACAGACGTCATGGTGCTCTCCTCTTCATCACGGGTATCCCAGAACTTCTTAATCATGGCGGTCAGAGCAGGCACCGCCAGCGGCTTGCTGAGTACATCGTCCATACCGGCATCGAGATACTCTTTTTTATCTTTCAGTACGTTCGCCGTCAGGGCAACCAGCGGCGGCAGTTCGTCGGCCGCGTACTGACGCGTCAGCTCGCGCGAGATATCCAGCCCGGTCATATCCGGTAACTGAATATCCAGCAGAACAAGATCGTATTCACCCGGTTTAAACATCTCCAGCGCGGCCTTACCGGTCATCGCGACATCGACGCTGTTGCCCAGTTTTTCCAGCACGGAGCGCGCCACGATCACGTTCAGCTCAATGTCTTCCACCAGCAGGACGTGCAGCGCAGGGAGCGGCATATCGTCATTTTCAAAGGTATCTTCCACCTCTTCCGCCACCGCCGGCGCATGGACCGTCAGCGTGAAGGTTGACCCTTTACCCGGCTGGCTGGCAACGGTGATATCGCCCCCCATGCTCTTCGCCAGTCGTTTAGAGACCGCCAGGCCAATGCCCGTTCCGGTAGCTGGTTTTCCGCCGTTGCTGTCCTTCACCTGGTAGTACATGGCGAAGATTTTGTCCTGCTCCTCCTGCGGAATACCCATCCCGGAGTCCTCTACCTCGAAGTGCAGCATGTCGCCTTCGTCAAAGCGGATGCGCACCGCAACCTGCCCCTTCTGGGTAAATTTCACCGCGTTGCTGATCAGGTTCCACAGGATCTGGCGCAAACGCGTGCCGTCTGTCACCACTTTATGCGGCAGCGGCAGGGTTGGCTCCATGACAAAACTTAGCCCCTTCTGCTGCGCCTGCAGGCCGGACAGGTTTTCCAGATCGGCAAGGAAGCTGGTGAAATCAACAGGCTGATTATCAAGCTGAACTTTACGGCGCTCCATCTTATCCATGTCAATAATATCGTTGAAAATATTACCCAGCGTGACCGCCGAAACATGGATAGTCTTGAGGTATTTTTCCTGCTCTGCGGTCAGGTCGGTATCCAGCAGAATACGGCTCAGCCCGACGATGCCGTTAAGCGGCGTACGCAGCTCGTGGCTGATGGTGGAGATAAAGGTGGTCTTGTCGCGGCTGGCACGCTCAAGGGCATCCTGATAGCGCTTACGCTCGGTAATGTCGCGGCCAAAGCCCATCAGGCCATGGCGTTTCCCCACGCGGTCATAGTAGGGCACCTTACGGATCTCAAAGCAGGCTTTGCGTCCGTCCGGGTAATCCAGCCACTGTTCATAGGTCAGAGAGACGTTATGGCGGAATACTTTTTCGTCCGTCTCCATGACCTTGGCGGCCGCCTCTTCAGAGTAAACGTCCTGCGGTTTCAGGTTAATCAGCTGCTTCTCACTTTTCCCGGTGAGCAACTCCATCGCCCGGTTACAGCCGGAAAACTCTTTATCCTCATTACGGTAAAACACCAGATCCGGCGAAGCATCGAGGAACGACCGCAGGAAAGAGGATTGCTGCTCAAGCTGGATCTGGGTGACCTCGCGCTCTTTCATTTCGATTTTCAGCTGCTCCAGCGTGGCCTGGCGCTCGGCCTCCGCCTTCTCACGATCTGAAATCTCCTGGTTCAGCTGCGCAATGTTGTCTTTAAGCTGGACGTTGAGCTTCAGGTCACGCTCGCGCATCTCTTCCAGTTTATCGACCAGCTTAGACAATCGCTGTCGGGACTCTTCCAGCTGTTCAACCACCACGGAAAGGAAATAGACCGCCCAGGGGGTAATAAGCAAGCCAAAGAAGATGGAGCGGATGACGTCGATACTCTCGACCTGACCATGCAGAACCATGGTGACGGCCATTTGCACGACAATGGCCAGAACGACCAGTGCCAGCGCAAGCAGCATAGAGAAACGCACCAGCCCAAGCTTCATCATCAGGTCGACGTAATACTGGGCAAGCATTCGAATTTGCTTCATAGAGGATCCCTTCACGACTTTATCGCTCAATAATACTCAAATTCAGGGCGAGGCGTTGAAGGTTGTGAGAAAAAGTGCGGGGTGAAACAGGAGATTAGCCTCGCTCCCGGTGAACCGGAAGCGAGGAGAGGTCAATCAGGAGCGTTTCAACAACAGCCAGAGGCTGATCAGGAGGAAACTGGCGCTTGGCAGCAGCGCACCAATTATCGGCGGAATGCCATAAACCAGCGTCAGCGGACCGAAGATCTGGTCGAGCACGTAGAACACAAAGCCGAAACTGATACCGGTCACGACGCGCACGCCCATCGGCACGCTGCGTAACGGGCCGAAGATAAACGACAGCGCCATCAGCATCATCACCGCCACGGACATCGGCTGGAAGATTTTGCTCCACATGTTGAGCTGATAACGTCCCGCATCCTGCCCGCTCGACTTCAGGTATTTCACATAGTTGTGTAAACCGCTAATGGAGAGCGCGTCTGGATCCAGCGCCACGACCCCGAGCTTATCGGGCGTCAGGTTGGTCTTCCACGTCCCGGTTACCGTCTGAGAACCCGTAATCTGTTTCGGATCGGTCAGGTTAGATTCATCAACCTGGGATAACCGCCACTGCTTATGTTCGGCGTCAAATTTCGCCGAAGAGGCGTGGCGAACGGACTCCAGACGGCGCTGGTCATCGAAAGCGTAGATGCTCACCCCACCCAGTTCGTCATTCCCCTTTACCCGCTCGATGTAGACGAAGTTTTTACCGTCTTTCGCCCATAAACCTTGTTGAGTCGAGAGCAGTGAGCCACCGTACATTGCCTGCGCACGGTAGTTACGCGCCATCTGTTCGCCCTGCGGCGCGACCCACTCGCCGATCGCCATGGTCAACAGCACCAGTGGGATCGCGGTTTTCATTACCGACAGCGCGACCTGCATGCGGGTAAAGCCTGAGGCCTGCATAACGACCAGCTCACTACGCTGCGCCAGCATTCCCAGCCCCAGCAGCGCGCCCAGCAGGGCCGCCATCGGGAAGAAGATCTGCACATCTTTCGGCACACTGAGCAGGGTATACATCCCCGCGCCCATCGCGTCATAGCTCCCCTGCCCGGCTTTTTTCAGCTGATCGACAAATTTGATAATGCCGGAGAGCGACACCAGCATGAACAAGGTCATCATGATGGTGGTAAAAATGGTTTTACCGATATAGCGATCAAGAACGCCAAACGCCTGCATTAGATGGCTCCTTTACGCGAGAATCGGGCACGTATGCGGCGCACTGGCACCGTATCCCACAGGTTTAACCCTAGCGCCAGTAAGATGTACAGGCTGTTGACGAACCATGTCCAGACCATAGGGTCCAGCTTACCCTTCGCGCCGTTAGAACGAATCGAGGTTTGCAGCAGGAAATAGATCAGATAAAGCAGCATCGCCGGCAGCATAGAGAGCACGCGTCCCTGGCGAGGGTTCACCACGCTCAGCGGAACGACAATCAGCGCCATCATAAACACGGTAAAGACGAGCGTAATACGCCAGTGGAACTCAGCGCGCGCTCTGTCGGTATCGGTATTCCAGAGGGTCCGCATGTCCATTTGCTCGGTATCCGTTGGATCGAGCGCCACCGCCTGATGGCCGATAATGGCCTGATAGTTCTGGAAATCCGTGATACGGAAGTCGCGCAGCATCGCGGTGCCTTCGAAACGGGTGCCTTTATTCAGCGTCACGATCTGAGAACCATCTTTGCGCTGAGCAAGCTGACCGGAATCTGCCACCACCACGGAAGGACGCGCGTTACCTTTGGGACGTAACTGCGCCAGGAAGACGTCGTTGAATTTACTGCCGTCAACGCTCTCAATAAACAGCACGGAGTTGCCGTCGGTCGCCTGCTGGAACTGCCCCTGGGCTAACGCCGCCATGCCGGGGTTGGCTTTCGCTTCGGCCAGCACTTCGTCCTGATGACGGGAAGACATGGGGCCCGCCCACATCACATTCACCGCGGCAACAATACCCGTGAACAGCGCCAGTATCATGGCCGCTTTCACCAGTACCGCTTTGCTCAGACCACAGGCATGCATCACCGTGATTTCACTCTCGGTGTAGAGTTTCCCAAGCGTCATGAGCAGGCCAAGGAAAAGACTTAGCGGCAGGATGAGCTGCGCCATTTCCGGGATCCCTAAACCAAGCAGGGAAAGCACCAGATTTGTTGGAATTTCGCCGTCAACGGCCGCACCGAGGATCTTAACCAGCTTCTGACAGAAAAAAATCAGCAGCAGGATGAAGAGGATCGCCAGTTGGCTTTTGAGCGTCTCCCGCACCAGATATCTTATGATTATCACTTTAAATACGCCCGTAAAAACCCGTCTCTTTGCAGGAATTTCGCTTGTTTCATGGCTTAAACGTCATTTATTCTCTTGAGTCGTCGAAATCATCGCTAAGATTAAAACATCCAGCGGATTCACGCTTCAGGACTTTTTCTGACGTGTCGAAACCGTAGTAACGTAAGATTAACACGAAGTCACCACAACAGCGGACATGAGTTACGAAAGGTTTCAATTCTATCCGTAGCAGCCGCCGTTGTCTTTAAGATTCAGGAGCGTAGTGCATGGAGTTCAGTGTAAAAAGCGGTAGCCCGGAGAAACAGCGGAGTGCCTGCATCGTTGTGGGCGTCTTTGAACCACGCCGACTCTCCCCGATCGCCGAGCAACTCGATAAAATCAGTGACGGCTATATTAGCGCCCTGCTGCGCCGTGGCGAACTGGAAGGCAAACCTGGGCAGACGCTGTTACTGCACCATGTTCCGAACGTACTGTCAGAGCGTATTCTGCTGATTGGCTGCGGCAAAGAACGCGAGCTGGATGAACGTCAGTATAAGCAGGTGATTCAGAAAACAATCAATACGCTGAATGATACCGGCTCAATGGAAGCCGTCTGCTTCCTGACTGAATTGCACGTCAAAGGGCGTAACACCTACTGGAAAGTGCGTCAGGCGGTCGAAACGGCAAAAGAGAGCCTCTACAGCTTCGATCAGTTGAAGACCAATAAAAGCGAGCCGCGTCGTCCGCTGCGTAAAATGGTCTTTAACGTGCCAACCCGTCGCGAACTGACCAGCGGCGAACGCGCGATCCAGCACGGTCTGGCGATCGCAGCCGGCATTAAAGCGGCCAAAGATCTCGGCAACATGCCGCCTAACATCTGTAACGCGGCGTACCTGGCCTCTCAGGCGCGTCAGCTGGCCGACGCCTACAGCAAAAACGTCATTACCCGCGTCATCGGCGAACAGCAGATGAAAGAGCTCGGGATGCACTCTTACCTGGCGGTCGGTAACGGATCGCAGAATGAATCCCTGATGTCCGTCATCGAGTACAAGGGCAACCCGGCCGAAGACGCGCGCCCTGTCGTGCTGGTCGGTAAAGGCCTGACCTTCGATTCCGGCGGTATCTCCATCAAGCCTGCCGAAGGCATGGACGAGATGAAATACGACATGTGCGGCGCGGCGGCGGTTTACGGCGTGATGCGCATGGTCGCTGAACTTCAGCTGCCGATTAACGTTATCGGCGTACTGGCGGGCTGCGAAAACATGCCTGGCGGGCGTGCTTATCGTCCGGGTGACGTGCTGACCACCATGTCCGGCCAGACCGTTGAAGTGCTGAATACGGACGCCGAAGGCCGTCTGGTGCTGTGTGACGTGCTGACCTACGTTGAGCGCTTCGAGCCTGAAGCGGTAATTGACGTCGCCACCCTCACCGGCGCCTGCGTGATTGCGCTGGGTCACCACATCACCGGCCTGATGTCGAACCACAATCCGCTGGCGCACGAGCTTATCGGCGCCTCGGAACAGGCCGGTGACCGCGCATGGCGTCTGCCGTTGGGTGACGAATATCAGGAGCAGCTGGAGTCTAACTTCGCGGATATGGCAAACATCGGTGGACGTCCTGGCGGGGCGATCACCGCGGGCTGCTTCCTGGCACGCTTCACCCGCAAGTACAACTGGGCGCACCTGGATATCGCGGGCACCGCATGGCGCTCCGGCAAAGCCAAAGGCGCAACCGGTCGTCCAGTGGCGCTGCTGTCGCAGTTCCTGCTCAATCGTGCGGGTTTTAACGGCGACGAGTGATGTAAAACGCCGGGTGGCGGCTTCGCCTTACCCGGCCTAAAGCGTCACTCAACCGTAGGCCGGGTAAGCGTAGCGCCACCCGGCTTTGCATTTAAATCCACGACAAGAAGCCCCATATATGAAGAATGCAACGTTCTACCTTCTGGACAACGACACCCATCAGGATGGCCTCAGCGCCGTCGAACAGCTGGTGTGTGAAATTGCCGCAGAACGTTGGCGCGCAGGTAAACGCGTTCTGATTGCCTGTGAAGATGAACAGCAGGCCATTCGCCTTGATGAGGCGCTGTGGGCGCGTCCGCCGGAGAGTTTTGTCCCGCATAACCTGTCGGGCGAAGGCCCGCGCGGTGGAGCACCGGTTGAAATTGCCTGGCCGCAAAAGCGCAACAGCAGCGCGCGCGATATTCTGATTAGCCTGCGGATAGATTTTGCAGATTTTGCCACCGCTTTCACAGAAGTGGTAGACTTTGTCCCTTACGAAGAATCTTTGAAACAACTGGCGCGCGAACGCTATAAAGCGTACCGCCTGGCTGGTTTTAACCTGAATACGGCAACCTGGAAATAATGGAAAAGATATATAACCCACGCGATATCGAACAGCCGCTTTACGAGCACTGGGAACAGCAGGGCTATTTCAAGCCTAACGGCGACGAAAGCAAAGAGTCCTTCTGCATCATGATCCCGCCGCCGAACGTCACCGGCAGTTTGCATATGGGTCATGCTTTCCAGCAGACCATCATGGACACCATGATCCGCTACCAGCGCATGCAGGGGAAAAACACCCTGTGGCAGGCGGGGACTGACCACGCGGGTATCGCGACCCAGATGGTGGTTGAGCGTAAAATTGCCGCTGAAGAAGGGAAAACCCGCCACGACTACGGTCGCGACGCGTTCATTGACAAAATCTGGCAGTGGAAAGCGGAATCCGGCGGCACGATTACCCGTCAGATGCGCCGCCTCGGCAACTCCGTGGACTGGGAGCGCGAGCGCTTCACCATGGATGAAGGTCTCTCCAACGCCGTGAAAGAAGTCTTCGTCCGTCTGTACAAAGAAGACCTGATTTACCGCGGCAAGCGCCTGGTAAACTGGGATCCGAAACTGCGCACCGCAATTTCTGACCTGGAAGTGGAAAACCGCGAGTCCAAGGGCTCCATGTGGCATATCCGCTATCCGCTGGCCGACGGCGCAAAAACCGCCGACGGTAAAGATTACCTGGTGGTCGCGACCACCCGTCCGGAAACCCTGCTGGGCGATACCGGCGTGGCCGTTAACCCGGAAGATCCGCGTTATAAAGATCTGATTGGCAAATTCGTGGTGCTGCCGCTGGTAAACCGCCGTATTCCGATTGTGGGCGACGAACACGCCGACATGGAAAAAGGCACCGGCTGCGTGAAAATCACCCCGGCGCACGACTTCAACGACTATGAAGTGGGTCGTCGTCACGCCCTGCCGATGATCAACATTCTGACCTTCGACGGCGATATCCGCGAAAGCGCAGAAGTGTACGACACCAAAGGCAACGAATCCGACGTTTATTCCAGCGACATCCCGGCCGAGTTCCAGAAGCTGGAACGCTTTGCCGCGCGTAAAGCGATTGTGGCTGCCGTTGACGCACTGGGCCTGCTGGAAGAGATCAAGCCTCACGACCTGACCGTGCCGTACGGCGACCGTGGCGGCGTGGTTATCGAGCCAATGCTGACCGACCAGTGGTACGTGCGTGCCGACGTGCTGGCGAAACCGGCTGTGGAAGCGGTTGAAAACGGCAGCATTCAGTTCGTACCGAAGCAGTACGAAAACATGTACTTCTCCTGGATGCGCGATATTCAGGACTGGTGTATCTCCCGTCAGCTGTGGTGGGGTCACCGTATCCCGGCATGGTACGACAACGACGGCAACGTCTACGTTGGCCGCAGCGAAGATGAAGTGCGTCAGGAAAACAACCTGAGCGCAGACGTTGCCCTGCGTCAGGACGAAGACGTGCTGGATACCTGGTTCTCCTCCGCGCTGTGGACCTTCTCCACCCTCGGCTGGCCAGAAAACACCGACGCGCTGCGTCAGTTCCACCCAACCAGCGTGATGGTGTCCGGCTTCGACATTATCTTCTTCTGGATTGCCCGCATGATCATGATGACCATGCACTTCATCAAAGATGAAGACGGCAAGCCGCAGGTTCCGTTCCATACCGTCTACATGACCGGTCTGATCCGCGACGACGAAGGCCAGAAGATGTCCAAATCCAAGGGTAACGTGATTGACCCGCTGGACATGGTTGACGGTATCTCTCTGGAAGAGCTGCTGGAAAAACGCACCGGCAACATGATGCAGCCGCAGCTGGCGGAGAAAATCCGCAAGCGCACCGAGAAGCAGTTCCCGAACGGGATTGAGGCTCACGGTACCGACGCCCTGCGTTTCACCCTGGCGGCGCTGGCCTCGACCGGCCGTGACATCAACTGGGACATGAAGCGTCTGGAAGGTTACCGTAACTTCTGTAACAAGCTGTGGAACGCCAGCCGCTTCGTGCTGATGAACACCGAAGATCAGGATTGCGGCTTCAACGGCGGCGAAATGACCCTGTCTCTGGCGGACCGCTGGATCCTGGCGGAATTCAACCAGACGGTGAAAGCGTTCCGCGAGGCGCTGGACAGCTACCGCTTCGATATCGCGGCGGGCATCCTGTATGAATTCACCTGGAACCAGTTCTGCGACTGGTATCTGGAGCTGGCGAAGCCGGTGATGAACGGCGGTACTGAGGCGGAACTGCGCGGCACGCGCAACACGCTGATTACCGTTCTGGAAGGTCTGCTGCGCCTGGCGCATCCGGTCATTCCATTTATCACCGAAACCATCTGGCAGCGCGTGAAGGTGATTGCAGGCATCAACGCTGACACCATCATGCTGCAGCCGTTCCCGGAATTCGATGCGGCTAAGGTTGATGAAGCGGCGTCCGCGGATACCGAGTGGCTGAAACAGGCTATCGTGGCGGTGCGTAACATTCGTGCTGAAATGAACATCGCCCCTGGCAAACCGCTGGAACTGCTGCTGCGCGGCTGCAGCGAAGCGGCTGTTCGTCGCGTCACCGAGAACAACACCTTCCTCAAGACCATGGCGCGTCTGGAAAGCATCACCGTGCTGCCTGCGGATGACAAAGGTCCGGTTTCCGTGACCAAAATCATCGACGGCGCCGAGCTGCTGATCCCAATGGCAGGTCTGATCGACAAAGACGCTGAGCTGGCTCGTCTGGCGAAAGAAGTGGCGAAAGTCGACGTGGAAATTGGCAAAATCGAAGGCAAGCTGGCGAACGAAGGCTTTGTCGCCCGCGCGCCGGAAGCGGTCATCGCGAAAGAGCGTGAGCGTCTGGTTGCCTTCGCCGATGCGAAGACCAAGCTGATTGAGCAGCAGGCGGTTATCGCCGCGCTGTAATGCTTTTACCCCTTACGCTTCAGGGCGTAAGGGGTAACCTTCCTGAAAACTCCTCGCTTGCACTCCCCCTTCTGCGGTGCTATTAACAGCAGTTATGTGTCAATTTTTGTAATGAGTAATGCTATGAGCGTGATTACCCCCGTCGCGACGACGATGCGTCGGATCACTGAGCAGGATAACCCGGCTATCGCCGCCGTTATCCGCACCGTTTCTGCCGAATATGGCCTGACGGCTGACAAAGGCTACACGGTTGCGGACCCGAACCTGGACGCGCTTTTCCAGCTCTACAGCCAGCCAGGGCATGCCTACTGGGTAATCGAGCAGAATGGCCAGGTGGTGGGTGGCGGCGGCGTGGCGCCCCTCAGCTGCAGCGAGCCGGACATCTGCGAACTGCAGAAAATGTATTTCCTGCCAGCGGCGCGCGGACAAGGACTGGCAAAAAAGCTGGCGCTGATGGCGCTGGACCACGCGCGCAAGCAGGGCTTTACCCGCTGCTACCTGGAAACGACCGCCTTCCTCAAAGAGGCCATCGGCCTGTATGAACATCTGGGCTTTGAGCATATCGATGCGCCGCTGGGCTGTACCGGCCATGTTGATTGCGAAGTCAGGATGCTGAAAAGTCTGTAAATATCTTTGCTGCCCCCTTCTGTTAAGCGGCGCTGAACTGAATACTCTACACTCTCAGTTCACACCACAACGGGGGAAACACGATGTCGAAGATAAAAAGCTACGCCGCACCGCAGGCGGGTGCAGAACTTGAGCTGTACGAGTACGACGCGGGCGAACTAAAAGCAGAAGACGTCGAAGTACAGGTTGATTACTGCGGGATCTGCCACTCGGATCTCTCGATGATCGACAACGAATGGGGCTTTTCAAGCTATCCACTGATTGCCGGGCACGAGGTCATTGGCCGCGTTGTCGCGCTCGGTAGCGCCGCGCAGGACAAAGGGCTGAAAGTGGGCCAGCGCGTGGGCATTGGCTGGACGGCACGCAGCTGTGGTCACTGCGATGCCTGTATCAGCGGTAATCAGATCAACTGCCTCGAAGGCGCCGTTCCCACCATTCTGAACAAAGGCGGTTTCGCCGACAAGCTGCGCGCCGACTGGCAATGGGTCATCCCGCTGCCGGACAGCATTGATATCGAATCCGCTGGTCCGCTGCTGTGCGGCGGGATCACCGTCTTCAAACCCCTGCTGATGCACCATATCACCGCCACCAGCCGCGTGGGCGTCATCGGTATTGGTGGCCTTGGGCATATTGCCATCAAACTGCTGCACGCGATGGGCTGTGAAGTGACGGCGTTCAGCTCGAACCCGGCGAAAGAGAAAGAAGTGCTGGCGATGGGTGCGGATAAAGTCGTGAACAGCCGCGATCCCGATGCCCTGAACGCGCTGGCGGGTCAGTTTGACCTGATCATCAACACCGTCAACGTCGATCTCAACTGGCAGCCGTACTTTGAAGCGCTGGCCTACGGCGGTAACTTCCACACCGTGGGTGCCGTCATGAAGCCGCTGCCGGTTCCGGCGTTTACCCTGATCGGCGGGGATCGCAGCGTATCCGGCTCTGCGACCGGCACGCCGTTCGAGTTGCGCAAACTGATGAAGTTTGCCGGACGCACCAAAGTGGCGCCGACTACGGAACTGTACCCGATGTCGAAAATCAACGAAGCCATCCAGCACGTGCGCGACGGCAAAGCCCGTTATCGCGTGGTGCTGAAAGCAGATTTCTGATGTGAGTTTGCCGGGTGGCGGCTTCGCCTTACCCGGCCTACTTTCACTGCTGCGCCAATACGTTAAATACTTCCGCTATCGCTACCGCTCCCGGATCCATCACCCCATCCAGGTTCTCTTTATTGACATATGACGAGCGTCCCGCGCCGGCTTTCGCCATTTTCGACGTTGCTTCTGCGCCCTGCTGCGCGGCCTGCGCTGCCGCCTGAATATTGCCTTTCTGTAACGCCTCCAGCGCCGGTTGCAGCGCATCGATCAGCGTGCGATCGCCAAGATCCGCTCCGCCGTACTGCTTCATCTGCGCCAGTCCGCTCAACAGTGCATCCGGCAGGGCGTGTCCGTCATGCAGCTTTTGCCCGGCCGCGGTAAAGAAGATCGACATCAGCACCCCGCTCGACCCGCCCATCACCGTAGCCAGCCGCTCGCCAACCAGCAGCAGCAGCTTAGACACGTCATTAAGCGGGAGCGTGTTCTCCTCCAGGCGCTGCGCAATATCCCGCGCCCCTTGCGCAAAGGTGGAGCCGGTATCGCCATCGCCCACTTTGGCATCCAGCGCGTTCAGACGGTTTTCGAGTTGGATCAGCGTCCTCGTTACCGAGGAGACATACTCACCCACCTGCGGATTGTCAGACGGGGTGTATTCCACGCGATCGTGAATAGCGCTATGCGCCACGGTGCGCAGCGGCGCAAACGCCACGGGCTTCTGCCAGCCCAGCGTTTCAACCTCGGCGTGAATCGCCTTTTCGAAGAAATCGTTAAGCTTCAGCAGCGTCAGAGAAAAGCCTTTCATATCCAGCGCGCTCACCAGCGGCGCGGGGCCTATCAGATACGCGATCTCCTCTTTCAGCGCCGAATGCGCCAGCTCTTTGGTCAGCAGCGCCATCTCCAGCGCCGATACGCCGCCAAGATTGTTAATCAATACCGCAAAGCGCCCCTCTCCCGCCTGCGCGCGTAGCGGCGTCACCAGCGTGTCGATAATCGCTTTGCTGTTCTGCGTATCTACGACGGAAGCGCCGGGCTCGCCGTGAATGCCCAGACCCAGCTCGACGTGGCCTTGCTTAATGCGCCCCTCTTCATCGTCGCTGCCCGGCAGATTACAGGTTTGCATCGCAACGCCCAGGCTCCAGAGGTTATCGCAGGCCTGTTGCGCAATATCCCGCACCTCGCTCAGCGATTTCCCCTGCTCCGCCGCATAGCCCGCAATCTTGTGCACCAGTGCCGTACCGGCAATACCGCGCGGCTGCTTGTTATCCGGCAGCGCGATATCGTCTGCCACAATCACCATCTCCACCTTCAGGCCATAGCGCTTGGCCTTTTCGGCCGCCAGACCAAAGTTCAGGCGGTCGCCGGTGTAGTTTTTGACGATCAGCAGACAGCCGCGATCGCCCGTGACCGCCACAATGGCATTCAGCACCGCATCCACGCTCGGCGAGGCAAACAGATCGCCGCACACTGCCGCCGTCAGCATCCCTTTGCCGACAAACCCGGCGTGTGCGGGTTCGTGGCCTGAGCCGCCGCCGGAGATCACCGCCACGCGGCTTTTGTCCCAGTCGCCGCGTGCGACGATCCTGATGGCCGGATCGATATCAAGCTTGACGAGATTGGCATGTGGCGCAGAAAGCAGTATGCCTTCAATGGCATCGTTGACCAGCTGTTTGCGATCGTTAAAGAAGAATCTGGACATAGTTTCCCACTATTTTGTGAACCGTATGCAAAAGCATAGTCCGCGCTGGATAATGCGCCGCAAAGTCAGGAATTTACTCAACCAAATTGCTATCAGGTTGCCTATACTCCACCCAGGACTAAGAGAGGAAGCGCATCATGAGTACACCATTGTTAATTGCCCGGACGCTGGAAAAAGAGCTGTATTTACTGCCCGCGATGGCGAACCGCCACGGTTTGATCACCGGCGCGACCGGGACGGGGAAAACCGTCACCCTGCAAAAGCTGGCGGAGTCGCTTTCGGAGATTGGCGTACCGGTCTTTATGGCTGACGTGAAAGGCGATTTAACCGGTGTCGCTCAGGAAGGGACGGCCTCTGAAAAACTGCTCGAACGGATGAAGAATATAGGCATCACGGACTGGACGCCGCATAACAATCCGGTGGTGGTGTGGGATATCTTTGGTGAGAAAGGCCATCCGGTGCGCGCCACCGTCTCCGATCTCGGCCCGCTGCTGCTGGCCCGTCTGCTTAACCTCAACGACGTGCAGTCCGGCGTGCTGAATATTATCTTCCGCATTGCCGACGATCAGGGGCTGCTGCTGCTTGATTTTAAAGATCTGCGCGCCATTACCCAGTATATCGGCGATAACGCCAAATCCTTCCAGAACCAGTATGGCAACATCAGCAGCGCCTCGGTGGGCGCCATTCAGCGTGGGCTACTGACCCTGGAGCAACAGGGTGCCGAACACTTCTTTGGCGAGCCAATGCTGGATATCAAAGACTGGATGCGCACCGACAGCAGCGGCAAAGGCATCATCAACATTCTGAGTTCGGAAAAACTCTACCAGATGCCAAAGCTCTACGCCGCCAGCCTGCTGTGGATGCTCTCCGAACTGTATGAACAGCTACCGGAAGCGGGCGATCTGGAAAAACCGAAGCTGGTGTTCTTCTTTGACGAGGCGCATCTGCTGTTTAACGACGCGCCGCAGGTATTGCTGGATAAAATTGAACAGGTCATTCGCCTGATCCGCTCCAAAGGCGTCGGCGTCTGGTTTGTCTCGCAAAACCCGTCGGATATCCCGGATAACGTGCTCGGTCAGCTCGGTAACCGCGTGCAGCACGCCCTGCGCGCCTTTACGCCGAAGGATCAGAAAGCGGTGAAAGCCGCCGCGCAAACCATGCGCGCCAATCCTGCCTTTGATACTGAAGCGGCGATTCAGGCGTTAGGCACTGGTGAAGCACTGATCTCTTTCCTGGATGCGAAGGGCAGCCCGTCCGTGGTGGAACGCGCCATGGTGATTGCCCCCTGCTCGCGCATGGGGCCGGTAACCGACGATGAACGTAACGGCCTGATTAACCACTCTCCGGTTTACGGGAAGTACGAAGACGAGGTGGATCGCGAGTCCGCGTTCGAGATGCTGCAAAAAGGGGTACAGGCGACCACCGAATCGCAGGATGCGCCCGCCGCTAAAGGACAGTCTGTCGCCGTGGATGACGGTATTCTCGGGGGGCTCAAAGACATCCT